>NZ_JAUOPX010000010.1:0-132756 GCF_030547455.1 Motilimonas sp. 1_MG-2023
AGAGCCCGTATATAAGCACGCATCTTATGCTATGACATCGCAAAACTATTGAACAATACGAGGAGTCCATATAAGCCGTATGCGTTAGTAGCGCACGTACGGATCTGTGCCGGAGGCCTGATCTTTAGGAGTTATCTCTTTAGATCAGGGCTTTACGGCGACCCTCTTTTTGGGTTGAATAATACTAACTCGCCTCATCATAACCACACTATTTACCCAGCTTCTATCAGCTGGTGCAGTCATGCTTGATTTTTATCAATCCGCTCAGCATTTAGCATCTCTATTCTTTTTTAGTTATTAACGAAGCATCAGCAGATGATCTAGTCGCTAATCAGTAAATAAGATTTGGCAATGTTGTGGTAGCTTGGTGCATGAAACTGGCGGTGTAGAATTACCGCGGTGTAGAATTACCTAAAAATTTGGTGGATGTCCCAACTTTCCCTGCCAGCTTTGCCACCAGCTTTCCTGTAAACCGATACCACAGTAGTATGGATGTGCGTTATTATAAATGTTTATTGAGTTTCATCCTGCTGGGTATGGTTACCTTAAGCGTACCTCGGTTAGAGGTTTGGGGAGGGGCCCAATGACTATCAAGGCGCGGCTATCAGACAATTTTTTCGCTGCGCTTCAAACCAGCCGTAAATGTAGGCGTTACGTGGCAGTTTTAGCTAAGGGGTTTTGCTATCAAACAATCAGAAAATAAGCTGCAAGAGTTTTTGCTAGGGCAGTTTGCATCAATGTTATTTGCACTGCCAACAACAGCATTACTTTGGCTTGCAACCAACAAGTATTTAACTTTTTGGGGACCTGAAAATGCATTTATAGGTAGCTTAGGTTTCTGGGTAATATTTGGTGTGTTTGCCTTTACCTCTTTATTTTATCCTCGCTTATTTCCATCGCTACTTGGTAAAGCGTGGAATGGCTTGATGAAAGCTGAAAAGTGGTTGTAGCTAGAACAGATAAGAGTAGGTGTCGCGAAGCCAAAGTGGGTATAAGAGAAGAAGAATGACAGGGTGACATCTGTATGGACTACCGCTGGTAACCAAACATATACACGAGGTTGAGATAAATGAAACATAGAGTCGCATTAGTTACAGGTTCTACATCCGGAATAGGCAAAGCTATCGCCAGCAGACTTGCCTCGGATGGCTTTCACGTTATTTTCCATTCTCGTTCATCTGTAGATGTTGGCCAACGGTTGGCATCAGAGCATGAAGGCGCTTCTTATTTTCAAGCTGATTTATCAAGTCAGGCAGAATCGAAAAGCCTAATTGAGAAAATTACTCGCAAATACGGACGTCTGGATGTGTTAGTAAATAACGCTGCATTAACTGAGGTTATTGACCATTCAGACCTAAAGGCTGCAACTCCTGAAATATGGCGAATGCTCCATGAGGTTAATGTGATTTCGCCATGGACACTGATTTCAGAAGCGGAGTTTTTATTGAAAAACGCGTCCACAGAGGGAGCGACTAGCTGCATTCTCAATATCAGTTCGCATGCAGGCGTTCGCCCCAAAGGAGCATCAATTCCTTATTCGGTAACTAAGGCTGCGCTCAATCATATGACTAAACTTCTGGCTTTGAATCTAGGGCCTGATATTAGGGTTAACGCTATCGCCCCAGGTTTAGTTCATACGCCCATGAGCAAAGATTGGGTTGCGGCTAGAGAACTGTGGGCTACCAAGTCTCCTATGAGACGGGGTGCTGAGCCGGAGGAAATTGCCTATGTCGCTAGTATGTTAATCAATAGCTCCTATTTAACGGGTGAAATTGTGCTTTCAGACGGTGGGCTAAATTTAACGTGAAGAAAACTCTTAACAAATTTCAGCCGTCGCGCCTATGGTTCCGAGCGATGTTAAATTTCAGTCAGCCGAATCAGGACACTTAAAAACCAATAAATGATTTCAAAGGTAAAATTTCAACATTGCAGGACTATTGGTTAGAGTCGGCTGGTCAATAAGTCCTCCCTGACCTGCCAGACAATAGCCACAGCCTATTTTCTTTTAGCTCAACTTGCGGTTCATAAAGAATTTTATGGAAGTGGACTAGGTAAAGTTAGCTTAATCAAAGCTCTCGAATATCTTTGGGAAATAAACTCTCACATGAGAGTTTATGTCATTGTTGCTTAACTGAAAAAGCTGAGTCATTCTACGCAAAATATGGTTTCGAGGTTCTTTGTGAAATCAATGGCCGAGTAAGAATGTTCATTCCAATGAAAACAATCGGCCAGTTATTCACTTAGACGTAAAAGTGAATATAACAACAGGCTATGGCATCAATAGTTTATCCTAGGTTTTATCGCTTCTACATAGCACTTTTATCGACGACGTTGCCGCCAAGCAATGGCAAAAAACACCACCGCGCCAACTACGCCAGAGTATAAACAAAATTGGTGTATAGCTTGGTGGCTGAGTAGGTTTAACAGTGGGTTGGTGAGGCTAACGGGGAAAAACGGCTCAACATCGTGATGCATGATGGCGTCGAGTACTACGTGGCTGGCACAGCCAATAGCGGCACTGAAAAAAGCGACGGGCCAGCTTATTTTTGTCGGCATAAATCGGTCTAGCTCGAGCCATCTCAAGCCCCATTCTGACAGATGTTTACCGCTGAGGGTCGCAACAACGGTGAGCAAGCTGGCGCCAACAAAGGTATGACTAAAACCATGTAAATGCCCCTCACCTGTGATCATCACTATCAAGGGTTGTATGTCCATGATGATCTGCGCCCAGCCAAACACCATTAAGCTAAAGCTGCCTTGGAACAAGGCTTTAATGAATATTCCGGGGCCCATATGAAAGGGTGTAAAAGGCATAGATTGGCTCTCGTGCTAAACTGGGTTTATCAGTTAATTAGATTAAAATCAATGGACTATAGCATCAAAAGTGTATTGTGTTCTAGTTGAATCATGTTGCTTTTTGATGTTGTGTGCAACGAGGGGGATTCCCAAGCAATTTAGGCCGAATATGTACCTTATAATTGCTTGGGGGCAAATTAGCGTGCTAATTGCGCAGCAAATTGTTCGATGTCTTGTGCTATTAAGTCTAAGCTTTGCTGCCAAAAATCAGCTTGGCGAATATCCATGCCTAAATGTTTTTGCACTAGGTCTTCGGCGGTCATGGCGCCGGTATCGGCCAGTAGCGCCTTATAATCCGCGTAAAACTCATTGCCTTTGGCAGCACGCTGGGCATAAACCCCTTTGCTGAATAGGTAACCAAACAGGTAAGGGTAATTATAAAAACTCACCGAGCCAATGCTAAAGTGTAGTTTGCTGGCCCAAAACATCGGGTTGGTTTCGTCCATGGCATCGCCATACCAATCGGCCCAGGTATCAGACATTAGTTGGCTTAGCTGCGCTGGCGAAAGTTCACCTTGGCTGCGTTGAGTGTAAAAGGCCTGTTCAAATTCAAAGCGCACGGGAATGTTATTTAATAGGGCCAGTGCTGATTGCGCTTCTTCCCATAACATTTGTAATTTAGCCTGCTTATTAGTGGCTTGCTCCATTAATGCTGATCGCACTACGTTTTCGGCAAAAATAGAGGCGGTTTCTGCCAAGGTCATTGGGTAGTTTGCTAAAGTACGCGGTTGGTCCTTAAGCACCCAGTTATGAAACGCATGGCCGAGCTCGTGGGCGAGGGTGATCACATCTGACATGCTGTTGCCCCATGTCATAAACACTAATGGGGTACGACTATTTGCAAATTGGGTACAGTAAGCGCCCATGCGTTTATTCGGAGCAGGAGCGGCGTCGATTAATTGGTTTTCTACCATGTAGTCAACAAACTCGGCCATCTCTGGGTCGATCCCTGTAAAAGCTTGTTTAATGATGGTGATGGCTTGTTCGAAGCTGTATTGCTCTGCAATTTCACCTTCTGATGCGGGCATCGCGGCTTGCTCTTGCCAAGGTTTCAGGCAGGTTTGACCATAACATTGCGCCATTAATTTACCCGCGCGTTGGCCTAAGGCACGATTGTTTTTCGTCACGCTGATCATGGTGTTTAAGGTTTGCGCTTCAATGCGACTGTCAAACAAGGAGGGGTCTAAAAAATGCACTGGCGCTTGGCCTTTACTCACGGCAACGTCGCTGCGCTTGGCGTATTCCGTTAAGCGATCGCCTGCTAGCGCATTTAAGATGGCAGCAAAACTTTGTTGATGCTGCGTCATTGCTTGATTAATGGCGCGCCAAGCAGCTTCATGGCGCAGGGTATCGCTGCCATATAAAATGCTAGCGGCTTGGGATAAGCCCATGGTTTCTTGGCTGCCATCAGCCAGCGTTAAGGTAACTTGAATACTGCCGGTAAGGTTGTCGTATAAACGCGACCAGGCGTTGCGACCATTGACTTGCATGGCGCTCAGTAGCTGCTCTTCTTTCACCGTTAGGGACGTTGCGCTTTTTAGGCGCTCGCGCTGATAGGTAAAGGCAAAATGCGCTAAGCTGCCTGTTTGCTCATTGCCTGCTAATACTTGTGCTAATTGCTCGTCACTACCGTGGATCAGTGCGTGTTGAATTGGGCTTAACTGTTGTTGCAGTCGTGAATATAAGCCGTCCATTTTAACGTCTAAGGCTTTGGCTGGTTCATTACTGGCATCCACAGAGGTAATACAGTTAGCAAAACTGGATAGGGTATGCAGTTTGACGCCGATAGCTTCAGCTTTTACTAAGGCTTGTTGTAGATGCTCAATCTTGGTTGGGTCTAACTGGGTTAAGCCTGCAATGCCCTGCTCAATATCAGCGATGTCGTGGTTGATCTGTGGATCAGTTAAGCCGTTGTAGGCTAGCGATAGGTTCCACGTTGGCGCAGTCATAAAGTACCTCTAATCAGATAAATAGAATTAGTTAATACTTGGATATGAACATAAAACCATCAGTACTGACAAGAAACTCGCCATAAAAACAAAAAGGCCAATATTACATTGGCCTTTGAGTCTCATAAGGTAGGCTTTTACACCGTTGAATTTAATGGTGATCCATTAGTTGAGAGTCTAAGCACCAAGATCACTAAACCTTAAAGGTTGCCACTAAGCTATCAAGGCGGTGAGACAACTCGGTTAGCTCTGAACTTGCCTGTGCAGCTGCTTGCGCTGTGTTCGCGGTGCGGTGAGTTATATCATTGATGTCATTCACATTGCGGTTGATATCTTCTACTACGGTTGATTGCTCTTCGGTGGCGGCGGCTACTTGCATGTTCATGTCACTGATCAGGGCGATACGTTCACTAATGCTGATCAGCGATTCACTGACGGCATCCACAGAGCTGACACCTTCATGAGAGCGACTCAAACTTAGTTCGGTGGCTTTAACGGCTTTGGCTGCCTCACTTTGGAGTTTGTCGATCATGGCTTGTACTTCGTCGGTGCTGGCGGCAGTGCGTGAAGCTAAGCTGCGTACTTCATCTGCTACTACCGCAAAGCCGCGACCAGCTTCCCCGGCACGGGCTGCTTCTATGGCGGCATTGAGAGCCAGCAAGTTAGTTTGTTCAGAAATCGCTCGGATCACGTCTAAAATAGTACCAATTGATTTTGTGTGGTGAGCGAGAGATTCAATCACTTCACCGACTTCAGATACATCGTTGGATAAGTTGTTAATTGTTCCTCGTGCCTGATCCGAGAGTTTTTGACCATCATTTGCTTGGTTGTCAGCATCTTTGGCTTCAATAGCCGCGTTTGCTGCATTGCTGGCGATCTCATTAACAGTGGCGCCCATTTCATTAATCGCAGTGGCAACCATCACGGTACGGTCTTTTTGTAATTCGCTGTCATTTAAGGTTTGCTGGGCTTGGCTAGCAACGTCACTGGCGGAGCTATTCAATAACTTACTGGTGCTGGCCACTTCAATTATTGATTGTTGAATTTTTTCGATAAAGCTATTAAAGCCACTAGCCAGTTGGGCAATTTCATCATTACCATTAACAGGTAAGCGCTGGCGCAAATCACCGCCACCGGCGCCAATGTCTTGTAGCATGTTAGCTACTTGCGCGATGGGCTTGCTGACTGAGTTGGCTAATACTGCTGCTAGTGCAATAAATACAGCAGCAATCAACAAGGTCCAGATCAGGATTTGATAGGCTGATTGATCGAGCATGGCAAATATTTCATTTGCAGGTACATAAGCAACTAAATACCAATCCATGGCTGGAATGTAGCTGCTTGCTACCAACATATCGACGCCGTTCACTTGCGTTTCAATAATGTTGAAATCATCTGGGCTCAATAAACTTTGCGTGTTGGCGTTAGGATAAATTTGGGCAAGGCTTTGTCCGCTACTTTGACCACCTTGATAATGAATTTGCACGTCGCCTTTAGCATTAACTAAGAATACTCGACCTGATTGCTCAATAGTGAAGCGTTGCAGTAAATTCACCATATCATCAAGGGATTTAGCTAAGCCGACTAAGGCTCGACCATTTGGCTGTTGGTAGTTAATAAATAATTTTACTTCGCCGTTAGCCTCGGTAAAGACATTGAGCATGCGCTCTTCACCACTGTCGCGATAATCATAAAACCAGCTATCTTGCTGTTTGTCTAATAAGCGTAAAAAACCTGACTGAGTGTAATAAGCACCTGTTTCTTTATCGGCATAGGAGGTTTGCACTAGATCATATTGCTGTTTCAATACCGCTAGCTGCTGGATCACCAATGGTGTTTGTTCTTCTGGGCGACCATTGTTGAGCCAAGCTTGCAAAAATGGATCGTTTGCTAATTGCTCAGCAGCATTCATTAATCCGCTAATTTCATGATCAACTTGATCGCGAATTTGCTTGGTAATACTGGGCATTTCTGAGTTAAGCATACGTTGTTGTACGACTTCTTTAGCACTCCTCTGACTGAGGAGGCCAACGAGGGCGGTGGACAGTAAAATAGCAATGACGACTGTCATTAATATTTTTTGTTTGATGCTAACATTGTTCAATTTCATATAGGTGCCCTAAACAAGCAGAAAATTCATAGAAGAGTATAATAGCGCAGCTTACTAGGTTTGCTAGTTTATTGTTCTTTTACTGTATCTAGGATTGTATATATCAGGCTATTATTATGTGTATAGATTATTAATTGTTAGTTGTAAAAAAATAGGTTGAAAATCAGATAATGGACAAGATTGCGATGTTTGTTCTAAATAATAGAATGTTTTAGCTTAAATTTAGCACTATTATTCAAGATTGTGAGGCTATAAAGTTGGCGTAAATATTCCTAGATGATAATCAAAAGGGCGCCAATAATGAAAAAAGCATTGCTATTACAATCAAGTATTTTAGGTGAACATTCTCAATCTTCGCTGTTGGTGGCGCACTTAGCTGCGCGCTGGCAGGCGCAAGGTGTGCGAGTAACGTTACGTGACTTAGTGGCGGAGCCTGTTCCCGTGTTAGATGGGGCCATTGCCACAGCATTACGCGGTGGTGATAATTTAGATATGCAGCAAACGCAGGCTTTGGCGCTATCAAATCAGTTGGTTGAAGAGTTGATGCAGCACGATACGCTAGTGCTTGCTGCGCCCATGTATAATTTTAGTGTTCCTACCCAGTTGAAAAATTGGTTTGATTTTATTGCTCGTGCTGGCGTGACATTTGCCTACACTGAGAAAGGGCCGCAAGGTCTTGTAACGGGTAAAAAGGCGATAATTATTACCACTCGTGGCGGTGCCCACAAAGACTCAGAGCATGATCATGTAACGCCTTATTTAAAAACGGTGTTGGGCTTTATTGGTATTACTGAAGTAGAAGTCGTTTACGCTGAAGCACTGGCGATGGGGCCAGAAAGTGCAGAGCAGGGGATTGCGTTAGCTAAGCAGCAGTTGAACGAAATTGCCGCGTAAAAAATGATTTAGGCGAGCTAACAAACAATGTTAACTCGCCTGATATAGCACTAGCCATCTTTCATTGTTACCCAAAGGGCATGAACCACACCTGGGAAAAACACGATTAAACACAGCACTATGTTGATCAGCAAATCAACGCCCACGCCCTTTTTCAAAAATACCGCAATGGGTGGCAATAATAACGACAAGATAATCAGTAGTAACTTGTTATCCATTTTCTTTTTCTCCATTCAAGTAATGTCTTAGCCAGTGTATAGGCTATATCAAATAAATGACATCTGTTAGGCTAGTTCAATGTAGATTTTGTTGCGTATAAAAGCGTTAGCGAAATATTTAAGCCAACTTTAGGTCATTGCTGGTTATTCAATTAATACAGGCTTGATGTGGCGTTAATGAAAACCAACCTCATAGAAACGGAGTAACTAGATACGATGGAAACAATACTGATCACTGGTGCTAACCGTGGTATTGGTTTGGCCCTGACTGAAGCATGTTTAAATAAAAGTTATGCGGTACTGGCCACTTACCGTGATGAAGGTAGCTGCGGGGCATTAAAGGCGCTAGGCGGAGAGCATGCTGAGTTAAGTTTGATGAAATTATTCCTTGATGATGAAGCGTCAATACTAGCCTTGGCTGAGGGGTTACAGGGCCGCAAAATTGATGTACTGATCAACAATGCGGGCGTCATGGGGCCGACGAATCAATCCCTAACAGCCATGGACAGTACTGGTTGGTTAAATGCCTTTGCTATTAATACCATCGCACCTTTTACGTTAAGTCGATTGCTATTAGACAATTTGAGCCTCGCTGAACGGCCTCGTATTGTGACTGTTTCAAGTCAAATGGGCTCGCTTAACCGAGTGAGTAAGGGCGCATTTGCTTATCGTAGCTCTAAGGCCGCGGTGAATAAAGTGATGCAAGTAATGGCGCTAGAGCTCCAAGAGCAGGGCATTGTTGTGTGTCCCGTGCACCCTGGTTGGGTACAAACCGATATGGGCGGCAGCGAAGCCGAGATTACCGCGGAGCAAAGCGCGGTTGGGATCCTTGAATTAGTAGAAAAGCTACAACTTGAGCACTCAGGGCGTTTTTGGACCTGGCAAGGAGAAGAACATCCTTGGTAATGGTTGTTAAAATAGAGGGCGCGCCGACTTGGCTGCGCCTTATTTGACTTTAGTAACCTAATTATTCGAATAGATAGTAATAACCATAAGCGACCACAAAAGCGGGAATAGCAGAATAAAAAGTGGCGACCAGTGCCGCTTTTGGTGCTAGCGCTAAGGCCGGAAATAACGCATCACCATCGTTTGATATGCCATTGGCAATTTGACTTGAAAGGGGCACCGCGCCGCTGATGTATAAACTCGTCACCAAGATTTGCGGCCCACAACCGGGTAATAAGCCAATGATTAATCCCATTAATGGCATCCACGGCCCCCAGCCAGTGAGAAACTCAGAAAGATTAACGTCTGCGAAATGAATTGTTAACTCAAAGCTGAGTAGCGCCACAATAACCCAAGCACTAACAAAGTGGGTATCTTGTGCAACTTTTTCCATTGGATGTATGCAAGTTTGTTTATCACTCTCAGCGACGGTGGATTGATAGTCACAGGTTTTTTTAGTTAATGCCCATAAGCTTAATGTGAGAAGCGACAATATTGCGCCAACCCATTCAATACTATTACTCGGCAATGACAGTAACTGATTGATGTTGATTTGAAACGAGTTAAGTGCGGCAATGATAAGAGCTGGGACCATAAGTAGTTGCCAGAAAAGACCTTGTATGTTGATGATACTATTATTAGATGCTAACTCTCGGTTTTGTATTGTTTGGCCTAATGGGGTTGAATGAATACTTGGCCGTAAATAGTCGTCACTGTGAAAGAAGTTAATAATAATGCCAGATATCATGCCGACCGCAACGCCCAGTACTATCATAAACAGCCCTACTTGTGGCTTACTTGCCAATAGTAAAAAGGCGGCGTCGCCCATAGTGGCGGTTAGTACGGCAACCATGGCTGAAAACCCCACTTTTCCTTGGATAAATTGAGTGGTTACTATGATGGCGCCGCCGCAGCCGGGCAGCGCGCCCATCAATGCAGCGAAAATGACTTGGTTTTGGCGTGAGTGTCGATATAACTGGCTGATCCTGCTGGTGTGATCAAATAACCTAGACAAATAATGGTAAAGGGTGAGGGTAAAAGCGACATAACAAGATACGGCCCAAAAAGCATCAGCAAGTGTTGCCACGATAATGGATTGCAAGTCGTCCTGTAGTAATAATGTTAGTAGTAGCACAGGAAGAAACAAACGTTTATGGGAAAGCGTAAATTGCTTTAAAGAAAAATACGTTACATTGTCAGTAGCGAAAAATTGCATCGAATCGGTCTCACAAGTGATATTAATTACCATTATATGCAAATGATAACTATTATCAATTGTGTTTTTCGATAGTATTCACGCTTGGTTCTTAAATGTTGAGATGAATCGTTCTTTTTAGTACCGTTTACAGCGTATGATGGATGGAGGAAACAACTATCTAATGGGCCCCCTGAGTCAATAGGCTTTATCTTTCAGGTATTTACTTCATTTCCCCCTTAAATGCATTATGGAATTCACCATGTTTAATAATCAAACCCAGTATACAGACGAAACATTTGACCAACTCATTAGCCAACATGAGCATCATTCATTAACGTTTGAAGACTGCAGTTTTGAGCGGTGTGATTTTTCACAAGCGAGTTTTAATCGTTGTCAGTTTATCCGGTGTAACTTTTTACAGTGTAATTTGAGTAATGCTTCGATATTAGGCTGCCAGTTCAATCAGGCTTTGTTTACCGATTGTAAATTGCTCGGCATCGATTGGACTCAAGCCGTTTGGCTTGACTATGTGTTTGATCAAACTGTGTCTTTTAAATCATGTTTACTTTCGGATAACTCATTTTTCGGTTTAAGTCTTTATGAACTAACGCTGAAAGATTGTAAGGCGCATCGGGCTGATTTTCGAGAGGGGAGTTTTTGCCGTGCTGACTTTAGCGGCTCAGATTTCTATGGTAGTCAATTTAGCCAAACAAACTTAACGCAAGCTAACTTTGTTGGAGCAGAAAATTACCACATGGATATTACCCGAAACCGTTTACAAAAAGCTAAATTTAGCCGCTATGAGGCCATTTGCCTATTGTCGAACTTAGATATAGAACTGGTAGATTAGCAGTACTATCCCATTTATGAATGTGTTTGGGATCGAAAAATTTAATCATGTCAAATCATGAACATCTTCACGTTGTTGGGGCATTGTTCTTGGGTTATTTTGGCCATCGGGTATGATAAAAATTCGTTGCTGAACACGGATGTAGATAAATATTCATGGCTGGATTATTTGATGATGAGTATGTTCAATACGCAGCGCGTCAGTTGCTTGATGGTCATGAAGTAAATTTATCGGCTAAACGTTTAGCTGAGCTTAAAGGGTTGTTAACAGACAATCATTTCACCTTGTCAAAAGGGCAGCGCTTCTGGCTTAACCCACAAGGTAAGGAATACATCAAACGGCAGTTAGCGCAGGCGAAACCCATTGGTGTCACCGATCCTGAATTGGATATTCAACAACTCAATATTCACCTTCCCGAGCAAGTTAACCAACATGTACTTCAAGCATTATTGAAAAAGGATGCGAAGAAAAAATTAGACGAGGCTGACCGGCAACGACTGATTGAAGTAGACATTAAAGTCACTAAAGATGATATTTTACGCCTTCGCTCTGCCCATGGCTTTAGTTTATATCTTAGACAAGGTAGCTTGCTTGATTTATCGAGTGTCTTTGCTTTATCTGACGAGTGTATTCTATCAGAGCGTTTATTAACGACAGTGACAAAGTTACTGCCGGGTGATGTTGCTTTTACTCATGTGATCACCGTTGAGAACCTTGGCGCATTTATTGAAATAGAATTAAAGCCGCAATGCTTGTTTATTTATGCCCCTGGCAATAACACACGATTAGCGGAATTATTAGTGGGAATGTTACCCGCTAATATTAGTTGGGTGCATTTTGGCGACTTAGATCAAGCAGGTATCGACATTGGTTTGCGGATGGCAGCTAATTTAGCGCGCCCTTATAAGCCTTTGTTACCACGAAATTTACATGACATAGCAGTGCGCTACGGTAGACCGGTTGAAAGTCGTAAGCCCGAGTTAGAGCAAAACAAAAGAGGTAAGCTACCTTGGCAAACCGCTAAGTTAAACCCAGAGCTGGCGGCGCGCTTGGCGCCGCTGATTGAACAAGATTTGTGGCTAGAGCAAGAGGTGATCGTGATGTGCTTGTAAAGAAATGGATTACCACTTCTTCTTAGGCTGAAACAGTACATCTAATTCATCGACCTCTTTCTCTTGGCGCTCTTTTAAATCGGTGTCACTGGCTGTTTTAAGCTGTGAATTCATTTCCGCTTTCATTGCTTCCATTTGCTCAAGCTTAGATTGTAAGTAAGCATCACGATCGGGTACGCCAGATAAAGTGGTAATGGCTTTATCTAATAATTGTTTGACGGTACCAAATTGCCGGTTCATTTTTGCTGTTTGCGCGCGCGCGATAGCATTCTCAAGATTAATTTTCAGCTGCATTAATTCTAAGCGGCGGTTTTCCATGACGTAAACAGGGGTTTCAACTTTACCTTTTGAATGCTCAGAACGAACAATGGCGCGTATTTTTTTAATCACTTGTAACGTTAGCAGGGCTTGTTTGTCGTTATCTGGCGAACGGTATGAGTCACTTGGCGGCGCTTGATAATTTTGCTGAATATTACTAATTTGCCCAGTAATATCATTTAACCTTTGTTTGACTTGGCCCAGTGATGGGTCCACTTGAGCAATGGCCTGTAAGGCGTTGTAAACACGTTGGTGTAATATTAACAACAGCTCTTTACTGAAAGGTAAACGCGATGCCTGTAATAGCATTTCATCGGTTTCTTCTATAACCGCTTTTTGTTTGACGATAGTCGCGCGTTTTTCCGCTTCTACCTTTTGTCGATATTGCTGGAGGATGTTGTAACCTATGATCACAAACAAAAGTACACCAGCTAGAATTAATATTAATGGAAGAACCATAGTATCCTCAGGTCGAGATTAAAATGCGAATCGCCGAATATTTGAAATATTACAGTCATATATCTTATCAGGGTAAGGTTAGCATAAACTGACTACCGCCTAACTCACCGCCATTTTTCAAGGAAATGTGACCTGTATTGTTTTTTATCTCATGGGCTGCGGCAATTTTTTTCGCAAAAAACAGGCCTAAGCCAGTTCTGCCACGTGTTACGTCAAAATCGGCCAACGTGTTCTCACCTATCTTAAGCATTTCATCGGGGTATCCTTGACCATTGTCCTCGACTAAAATTTCTAGTTGCATGTTATGAATTTTGGCAGTCACCCGAACTTTATCCTTAGTATAGCGCAGTGCGTTGACGAGAATATCGTTGATTAAGTACGCTATTAATTCGCCATCAAAGTACCAAGTGAGATCGGGGTCAACATTAAGGGATATTTCCACGTTTTTATTTTGGTAAAAAGTTTGATTGCGGCCTACTTGCTCTTCCAAAATATCGAAGACAAAGTGCTCGGCGATATTAATAGGCAGTTGTTCACGTTCGTACCGGTAGAGCGCCAAAATTTGCATTAAACCACTATTTAAGCGTGACGCCTCATAATGTAAGGTGGCAATTTGCTGACGCTTTTCTGGTGGATCATTCTCACTGTCCGCCGATAAGGTATCGATGGATTGCAACAACATAAATAATGAATTTTTCATGTCATGTACAGCTGTTGCGAGGACTGCTGCAAAATCTAAATTATCGTTTTGGGACATAAAAATTCCATAAAATTAATCCAAATCAATTAGTTTCAGCTTACCTTTTGCCATTAATGGGGTAAAGTAAAACCGTTTTTTCCTTATTCTGTTAAAATTTAGCAGAAGATGTTCATTTTAATATGGTGAAATAATGAAACTGCAGCAGCTCAGATATATTGTCGAAGTGCTCAATCATAGTTTAAATGTTTCCGCGACCGCAGAAAGTCTGTACACCTCGCAACCTGGCATCAGTAAACAAGTGCGAATGTTAGAAGACGAGCTGGGAGTGCAAATATTTGAGCGCAGTGGTAAACACCTTACCCAAGTAACTCCTGCGGGAAAGGATATCATTCGTATTGCTTCGGAAATATTAGGCAAGGTTGAAAGTATTAAATCCGTTGCAAGTCAGCACACTCACCCTGATGAAGGGACGTTGAATATTTCAACCACTCATACCCAAGCGCGTTATGCATTGCCTGATGTCATTAAAGGGTTTATTAAACGCTACCCCAAAGTTTCATTGCACATGCACCAAGGTACACCATCGCAAATCAGTGAGGCGGTCGCAAAGGGCACGGCTGATTTTGCTATTGCCACGGAAGCGCTGCACTTGTATCACGATTTGGTAATGTTGCCTTGCTATCACTGGAATCGCAGTGTGGTGGTGCCACGTAACCACCCTTTAGCTGATAAAAAACGTATTACGGTTGAGGACGTGGCTCAGTATTCTCTGGTTACTTATGTGTTTGGTTTTACCGGTCGCTCTGAGTTAGATGCGGCTTTTAACGCCGCCGGGCTTGAGCCAAAAATTGTGTTTACCGCCACGGATGCTGATGTTATCAAAACGTATGTTCGTTTAGGCATTGGTGTGGGTGTGATTGCCACTATGGCAATCGATAAACATCAAGATAGTGACTTAGTTGCCCTTGATGCCAGCCATTTGTTTGACTCAAGTACTACCAGCATTGGTTTTAGGAAAGGCACATTTTTACGCGGTTATATGTATGATTTTATGGAGCGTTTTGCGCCGCATTTAACGCGCGATGTAGTGGATAAAGCCATTATGTTGAAAAGTAATATTGAAGTTGAAAATATGTTTAAGGATATTGAATTACCCCTTAAATAAGGGGGCTTAAGGTAACTAACTCAAGTGGCGGTATAAGTTATCTAATATCGCTGCGGTTGCCCCCCAAATTAGGCGCTGCTGATAGCGGATAAAGACTAAATCGTGTGGCTTGTTTGCCAGTGTTACTTGGCAATGCTGCTTTTGTTTTATCTGATTCAGGGGCATAAAAAATATGTCTTTAACTTCGTTGGGGTCGGCTGTTAAGTTAAAGCCAGGCTGCAATTTAGCCAAAATTGGCGTGATCGTAAAACCACTGCCAGTGTGAAAAGTGGGCAGGGTGCCTAGCACATTAATAAACTCCGATGTTAAGCCAACTTCTTCCTGCGTTTCTCTTAGGGCGGTGTGCACCAAAGATGGATCCGTTGGCTCTACTTTTCCTCCGGGAAAAGATATTTGCCCTTTGTGATGACGTAAGTGTAGGGCTCGCTGAGTTAATAACACTTGCCATTGGTGCTGATGCCGATACAACCCAACGAGGACGGCAGCTGAGCGACCCCGTGGTGCTTGATGATTATGGGGGAGTGCTTGTTGTAGAGTAAAACGATGAAATATATGGCGCACCTCATTTCCCTCCAACTTACTCAACGTCACTGATTACACGGTCAGCAATGGTAATATTTTCGCCACTTTATCAAAGGTTTCTTGATATTCTGCAGCGACCTCTGAGTCTGCCACCAAGCCCCCGCCAGCCCAACAATAAAGCTGGTTGTGAACGCATACCACAGTGCGAATGGCAATGTTAGTATCCATGTTACCTTCAGCACTAATATAGCCCAAGCTACCACAATAATAACTGCGACGATGTGGCTCTAACTCTTCTATTATCTCCATGGCACGAATTTTTGGCGCACCAGTAATCGAGCCCCCCGGAAAACATGCTCTGAGTAAGTCTTCTGCTTCATAGGGCGGGGCTAACTCACCCGTTACCGTGCTGACTAAGTGATGCACCGCAGGATAGCTTTCAATTGCAAACAGCTCTGGTACCGCAACACTGCCAGGTGTGCACACTCTGCCAATATCGTTGCGCAGTAGATCGACTATCATCAGGTTCTCGGCGCGATCTTTTTCTGCTGTCGCTAACGCATGCTTCATGGCTGCATCCGCTTGTGACTCTGTCATTCGCGGCCTTGTCCCTTTTATTGGTTTTGTTTCTACCTTATTGCCTTCGAGTTTTAAGAAGCGCTCAGGAGAAATTGATAGCACGCAGCCTTGTGTCAGGCGCATGAAACAAGAAAACGGCGCCTGATTGGCTTGCACTAATGTTAAATAGGCTTGGTATTCATCACCACGATATTGCGCCATAAAGCGCTGCGCCAGATTAACTTGATAACAGTCGCCACTATGTAAGTAGCTTTGTACCTGCTCAAATTTTTCCTGGTATTGGCGTTGGCTCATGTTGGATTGCCAATCGGATTCAAGAGCGAACGGAACTGTATTTGCTTTATTATCGGTTAATTGATGCAACCAAGCTAAGCGCTGTTCAATAATCTGTGTTGCCTTTGGTCCATTAGCCACCAGATGAACTTGTTGTATTTGATGGTCAATAATCAAAGCCCAATCGTAGAAACCTACCGCCATGTCAGGCAAGGGCAAATCATGCTGTGCTTGATTAGGCATTCGCTCAAATTGACGACCTAAATCATAGCTAAAACAGCCCATGGCACCGCCGTTAAAGGGCAATTCTGTTAGCGGGAGGGCGTCATCAATTAAGCAACAAGGCTGACCTAAATCTTGGCTAAATAACTTCTTACGCCAATCTTGTACTAAAGCGAGTGGGTCTTGATTGGTGGTTAGCCGTTGCTGTTGATAGCTGACTTGGCTGGTTTTACCATAAGTTTCAATGCAAGCGATGGGCTCTGCGCTAATAATTTGGTAGCGATTATGTTGGCTTAGTGGCGGCTGGCCGCCCAAAATTATGGCCCAAGGTTGTTGAGATAGCGCAATTTTTATTCGATTTAGCGCTGCCATAGAGAAAGACAAGTTTTTTTTAACAACTAACGACATCTTTTTTTCAAACCATACCAGAGTTTTTAACACACTTGCTGGATGCAAGGTTCGCGCAAGAGTATCATACGGGGTATAACAATAAAGCTAATTATGCTCCTAGGTTGGGGCAAGGAACAGTGAGGCAACGTCGATGTCAGTGATAAAAAAAGAACACCTTATTGAAAGTGTAGCGGATGCGCTGCAGTTTATTTCTTATTACCACCCGCTGGATTTTATTCAAGCGCTGGAACAGGCGTATAACAAAGAAGAAAGCCAAGCCGCTAAAGATGCAATGGCGCAAATTCTCATCAACTCGCGTATGTCGGCCGAAGGTCACCGACCAATTTGTCAAGACACTGGTATTGTGACTGCATTTGTTAAAATTGGTATGAATGTACAGTGGGAAAGTGATTTAACGGTACAGCAGATGATCGATGAAGGCATTCGTCGTGCTTATAACAATGCTGATAACCCATTGCGCGCTTCCATTGTGGCCGATCCAGCGGGCGCACGTAAAAACACCAAAGACAATACCCCAGGCGTGGTTCACATTGAAATGGTGCCGGGCGATAAAGTGGAAGTGATGGTAGCGGCTAAGGGCGGCGGCTCAGAAAACAAATCGAAAATGGTCATGCTCAACCCCTCCGATGATGTCGCAGCTTGGGTTGAAAAAACCGTCCCGCTGATGGGCGCGGGTTGGTGTCCGCCGGGGATGTTAGGCATAGGCATTGGCGGTACGGCGGAAAAAGCCGCGGTAATGGCAAAAGAAGCATTAATGGACCCGGTAGATATTCATGAGCTTCGTGAGCGCGGTGCGCAAACCACAGATGAAAAGCTACGTTTAGATATTATGGATAGAGTCAATAACCTTGGTATTGGTGCACAAGGCTTAGGTGGCTTGACGACTGTTCTTGATATTAAAATCAAAAGTTGCCCAACTCACGCCGCCTCTAAGCCGGTGGTGATGATCCCAAACTGTGCCGCCACGCGTCATACGCATTTTACCCTTGATGGCAGCGGTCCTGCGGAACTTAAACCGCCACGTTTAGAAGACTGGCCTGAGGTAACATTTGAGGTGGGCGAGAATGCTCGTCGGGTTAACGTAGATACGTTAACCAAAGCCGAAATGCAAGAATGGAAGATGGGGGAGACAGTGTTACTGTCAGGCAAAATCCTTACTGGCCGTGACGCTGCCCATAAGCGTATTAAAGAATTGATGGAGTCGGGTAAAGGCTTACCTGAAGGAGTTGATTTCAATGGTCGCTTCATTTACTACGTTGGTCCTGTTGATGCGGTAGGCGAAGAGGTAGTTGGTCCAGCAGGCCCAACCACGTCAACGCGAATGGATAAGTTTACGGATTTCATGCTTGAAGAAACCGGATTGATGGGCATGATAGGTAAAGCAGAGCGTGGTCCAGCAACAGTTGAATCAATCAAAAAACACCAAGCTGTGTATTTGATGGCAGTTGGCGGCGCTGCATATTTAGTCGCTAAGGCGATTAAGCAGTCTCGCGTCGTAGCGTTTGAGGACTTAGGGATGGAAGCAATCTACGAGTTCGAAGTAGAAGACATGCCAGTGACGGTAGCAGTAGACTCAACCGGTGCTAATGCTCATGAGCAAGGCCCAGCTATTTGGCGTGCTAATATTGCTGATGCTAATGCATTAAAGTAAGTAAAAGTAGAATAAATATGCAAAAAGCCGGCAAGAGCCGGCTTTTTTGATCGACGAATACGGTTCGATAATGTGCAGATTTGTTATTGGTTTGTTATTAACATTCTTTTTTTCAGTTTTTTTGCCTGAAAAATAAAAAAAAGCAGTAAAATTACACCAAAATGTGACTTTCTACTTTGTTCGTAATTGGCGCAATGGTATAACTGAGTTGCAACTTTTAGTCATATTATTGAGGGATTACAATGTTTGAGAAGGTCGTTGAAGCTGCTGCAGATCCAATTCTTGGTTTAACTGAAGCGTTTAAAAAAGACGAGCGCGCAGAGAAAATTAACCTAGGTGTAGGTATTTACAAAAATGAAGATGGCCAAACGCCAATTCTAGAAACAGTTAAGAAAGCTGAAGCACGTCTTTTGGCTTCTGAGACGACTAAAAGTTACTTAAGCATTGAAGGTAATGTTGCTTACGGTAAAGCGGTACAAGCGCTGCTTTTTGGTAAAGACAGCGATATTGTTGTTAATCACCGCGCCTTTACTGCACAAGCACCAGGTGGTACCGGTGCACTGCGTACAGCGGCAGATTTTGCTGTTAAACATTTACCTTCTAACAAAATTTGGGTCAGTAACCCAACGTGGGCGAACCACGGCAATGTATTTAAAACAGCTGGTTTAGAAGTTGTCACTTATGATTACTACAACGCTGAAACGCGCGATTTAGATTTTGCCGCTATGCTAGCGTCACTAGAAACAGCGCAAGCAGGTGATTTAGTGCTGTTCCACGGTTGTTGTCATAACCCAACGGGTATTGATCCAACGGCTGAGCAGTGGGAAATTTTAGCTAAGCTGTGCGCGGTTAAAGGCTTACTGCCATTATTCGACTTTGCTTACCAAGGTTTCGCTAAGGGCGTTGAAGAAGATGCGCAGGGTTTACGTATTTTCGCGCAGTACAATCAAGAGTTATTGATTGCGAATTCTTTCTCGAAAAACTTTGGTTTATACAACGAGCGCGTGGGTGCGGTAACGTTAGTTGCAGCGACTACGCAAGTGGCTGAAGTGGCCTTCAGTCAAGTTAAGAGCGGTATTCGTGCTAACTATTCAAACCCGCCAGCACACGGCGCGGCTGTGGTAACTGAAATTCTAAATGACCCTGAACTTTATGCTGAGTGGGACAAAGAAGTTGCTGAAATGCGCGACCGCATTCAAGAAATGCGTACCTTGTTTGTGCAAACGTTAAAAGACAAAGGCGTACAAGGCGATTACAGCTTTATTGAACGTCAAAATGGTATGTTCTCTTTCTCTGGTTTAACTCCTGAGCAAGTGGCGACATTAAAAGATGTTCACGGCATTTATATTGTTGGCTCTGGCCGTATCTCAGTTGCAGGTATGACCAAATCAAATATGGATGCATTGTGTGAAAGTATTGCTAAGGTGGTTTAATTCACTTTAGTAAAAAAATAAACGCTGCTAATTGCAGCGTTTTTTTTGCCTGATGTTTGCCGATGTGCAGCATTAAAGTAATGTAAACGTGAATATATGTAATCGCGCTGTAAACAACATTGACATCAGCCTACGTTAATTCCGTTAATTACGTTAACCTAAGCCGCTGTTAAGCCTTGAAAGTCAGTAAAACCAATCTTGTAGAGCTTATGAAACATTAAGAAATACAATGCTTTAATCTTGAGTTTTTTAGACTAGGTGACAGCTATCACAGTATCTAAGAACAGAGACCTTGAATGCCTATTCGCGCTTTGTTTCAGTGGTACAATGTGGTAAAAAACACGGCGTTAGAAAAGGATTTTTTCACAGGGAAGCTATCAGGTTGTTGGGCTTTGTGAATATCAGCTTTTATTTATTATTGAAAAGTTGTTATTTCACGGTGTTTTGATTTAGACACTAATTAAAAGCAACCATTATGATACAAAGTGATTTTTAACTTTTAGTTTTATTTTTTTGCGAGTATCACATTTTGGTATTTTGGAAGCACCAAAGTACGCAACATAAGTAAGGATGGATAATAAATGAAATACGGTTTTTTTGATGATGCAAATCGAGAGTACGTGATCACGCGTCCGGATACACCGGCGCCGTGGACTAACTACTTAGGTACAGAAAAGTTCTGTACTGTTATCTCTCACAATGCTGGCGGTTACTCTTTCTACAATTCTCCTGAGTACAACCGTGTTACTAAATTCCGTCCAAACGCGTCTTTTGACCGCCCTGGACATTACGTTTACTTACGTGATGATGAAACAGGTGATTACTGGTCTATCTCATGGCAGCCAGTAGCGAAAAGCCTAGACGAAGCGAAGTATGAAGTTCGCCACGGTCTTTCTTATTCAAAATTCAAATGTGAATATAACGGCATCACAGCGACTAAAACATTATTCGTACCAAAAGGCGAAGATGCAGAAGTATGGGATGTGGTTATTGAAAACACGGGCGATAAGCCACGTACTATCTCAGCTTTCTCTTTTGTTGAGTTCTCTTTCTCTCATATTCAGTCAGACAACCAAAACCATCAGATGTCTTTGTACTCTGCAGGTACGGCTTACACTGAAGGTGTGATTGAATACGACCTATACTACAACACTAATGATTTCGAAGGTTTCTACTACCTAGCATCAACGTTTAGCCCTGACTCATACGATGGTCAACGTGATAACTTCCTCGGTGCATACCGTGATGAAGCTAACCCAATTGCGGTTGAAAACGGTAAATGTTCTAACACAGTTAAAACTTGTTACAACCACTGTGGTTCTCTGCACAAGCAGTTCGTTATCCAACCTGGTGAGAAAGTACGTTTTGCCTTTATTCTTGGTATCGGTAAAGGTAACGGCGATCGTCTACGTGAGAAATACCAAGACCTAGCTAATGTTGACGCAGCTTTCCAAGGTATTCTTGATCACTGGGAAGAGCGTTGTAGCAAATTCCAAGTTAAGTCACCAAATGTTGGTCTTAACTCAATGATCAATGCTTGGACCTTATACCAAGCTGAAACTTGTGTGGTTTGGTCACGTTTTGCTTCATTCATTGAAGTAGGTGGTCGTACTGGTTTGGGTTACCGTGATACTGCGCAAGACGCTATCTCAGTACCTCATGCTAACCCGAAAATGACACGTAAGCGTCTTGTTGACTTATTACGTGGTCAAGTTAAAGAAGGTTACGGCCTACACTTATTCGATCCTGATTGGTTCGATCCAGAAAAAGCGGACGTTAAACCATCTAAATCACCAACGGTAGTACCTACACCGTCTGATGATGACAAAATTCACGGCATCGAAGATACGTGTTCTGATGACCACTTATGGATTGTTCCTACGATTTGTAAATACGTAATGGAATCTGGCGAAGAAAGCTTCTTCGACGAGCAAATTCCTTACGCAAACGGTGGCACAGCGTCTGTTTACGACCACATGAAAGCCGCGTTAGACTTCTCTGCTGAATATGTTGGCCAAACGGGTATCTGTAAAGGCCTTCGCGCCGACTGGAACGACTGTCTAAACCTAGGCGGTGGTGAGTCAGCCATGGTTTCTTTCCTTCATTACTGGGCATTACAAGAGTTTATCGACCTTGCTAAATACCTAGGTAAAGAAGATGACGTTGCTAAGTACACTGCAATGGCGCAAGGCGTGCAAAAAGCCTGTGAAGAGCACCTATGGGACGAAGAGGGTGGCTGGTACATCCGTGGTCTAACTAAAGACGGTGACAAAATTGGTACTGCGCAACAAGCTGAAGGTCGCGTTCACTTAGAGTCAAACACACTGGCTGTTCTTTCAGGAGCGGTTTCGCAAGAGCGCGGTGAAAAAGCGATGGATGCGGTTGATGAGAACTTATACTCAGAATACGGCTTACACCTAAATTCACCTTCGTTCTCAACGCCAAACGACGACATCGGTTTCGTTACTCGCGTTTACCAAGGTGTTAAAGAAAACGGTGCAATCTTCTCACATCCAAACCCATGGGCTTGGGTAGCGGAAGCGAAACTAGGCCGTGGTGACCGTGCGATGAAGTTCTACGATGCACTAAACCCATACAACCAAAATGAGAATATGGACAAACGCGTTGTTGAACCATACTCATATGTACAATTCATCATGGGTCGTGATCATGAAGATCATGGCCGTGCTAACCACCCATGGTTAACAGGTACTTCTGGTTGGGCTTACTTTGCGGTAACTAACTTTATTCTGGGTGTGCGTTTAAGCTTTGAAGGCCTAATTGTTGACCCATGTGTACCAACTAACTGGCCTGGATTTGAAGTACAACGCGAATGGCGTGGTGCTAAGTTCAACATCAAAGTTGAAAATCCAAATGGCGTAAGTAAAGGTGTTGCCTCTGTAACCCTTAATGGTGTTGCCGTAGAAGGTGCCATTCCTGTTCAGGCTGAAGGCAGCGTGAACGAAGTTGTTGTGGTAATGGGCTAAGCCTCAGCCTCAATCATAATGTGATTTTTAAGGGGCGGGCAGTCATGCAGCGCCCCTTTTTTGTTTTTATTTTTAGAGTGTAGGGAAAGTAATGATTAAATTTGGAACAGGCGGCTGGCGTGCATTTATTGGTGAAGAGTTCACTAAAGATAATGTACGTTTAGTTGGCCAAGCACTATCTAATATTATTAATACAGAAAATGCAGCGGGTAATGGTTTTGTCGTTGGTTTTGACCGTCGTTTTATCTCGAAAAAAGCGGCGACTTGGCTAACGGAAGTGCTTGCTGGTAACGGTATTACCGTTAGTTTCATCGATAAATATGTACCGACTCCGATCGTGATGTTTAAGTGTCGTGAAATGGGCTGTCAATATTCAGCCTGTATTACTGCTTCTCATAACCCTGCTGATTACAACGGTATTAAAGTGTTCATTGAAGGCGGCCGCGATGCTGATGAAGTGATCACACAAAAAATTGAAGCGCAAATCGCTAACTTAACCCTAGCTGATGTGAAATCATTGGATATAGACGTAGCGATTGCAGATGGCAAAATATTGCTAATCAACCCAATGAATGAATTTGTTGACTCAATTTTGAATTACTTAGACGTTGAATCAATCAAAAAAGCAAATTTAAAAGTGTTGATTGACCCTATGTTCGGTGTAGCAAAAAATGCACTGCAAACTGTGTTGATTTCAGCGCGCTGTGAAGTTGACGTGATCAACGATGGTGAAAACCCAGGTTTTGGTGGTTTAATGCCAAGCCCAAGTGCAGCCACCCTGTACCGACTAAAACACCTTGTTGCGCATGAAGGTTACGACATTGGTATTGGCACTGATGGCGATGCTGACCGTTTAGGTATCATTGATGAGAAAGGTAACTTTATTCATCCAAATGAAGTACTGCTGCTGTTGTATTACTACCTACTTGAATATAAAGGCCTTAAAGGGTCTGTGGTACGTAATATCGCGACGACGCACCTATTGGACAAAATTGCTGCGGATCATGGTGAAAAGAGCTTTGAGGTTCCAGTGGGCTTTAAACACATTAGTTCGCAAATGGAAGCTGATGATTCCCTTATCGGTGGTGAGAGCTCGGGTGGCCTAACTATTCGTGGCCATATTAAAGGTAAAGATGGCGTATTCGCGTCAAGCCTATTAGTTGAAATGATCTGTGTAACAGGTAAAAAACTAGGCGAGTTACTAAAAGAAATTTACGGCAAGTACGGTTACGCTTACACCGCAGAAGGCGACTGTACGTTTAAACCTTCTGCTAAAGAAGCGCTATACAAGCGTATTTATGAAGATAAAGAGCTGCCAGAGTTTGCTTACGAAATCGAAAAAGTCAGTTATGAAGACGGCGCGAAAGTGTACTTCAAAAATGGCGGTTGGGTGATTGCTCGTTTCTCTGGTACTGAGCCTTTACTGCGTATTTTTGCTGAGATGGAAGACCAGCCAACGGCGGAAGCCGTGGTTGCACAAGTTAAAGCATTCCTGAACGTGTAATACTTAGTGTTATCAAAAAGCTCCGAAAGGGGCTTTTTTTTTAACTGAAACGACCTAAAAAATCATATTTGTTTTGGTAATTTGCGATAAAGGTGAATAGTTAAACAGATGATTTGTAAATAACTTGATATAATATCGCCGCTTTTACAACATTGAGTATAAGAATTTTGGGCATGATGGACAGAATCAATCGAAGTTTAACCTTTATAGCTGAGCAACCCTTTCTGATCAGTCATATCAGTGATATACAGTTTTTGTATGAGGCTGCTGAATTCAGAAAGTGCATTCTCGCTTCGATCGCTAATGCCAAGCATCGTATTTATTTGACCGCTTTATATCTAGAAGATGATGAGGCCGGACAAGAAATTTGGCACGCACTTAATCAAGCGAAGCAAAGTAATCCAGCACTAGAAGTAGTGGTGCTTGTTGATTTCCATCGCGCACAGCGTGGTCTTATTGGCCAAGCAGCGGATTCCACTAATGCGACTTTTTATCAACAGTTTGCACAAACCTTTAATAGTGACTTTAATATTTATGGTATACCAGTTAAAAGCCGTGAATTATTTGGCGTGTTGCATTTAAAAGGGTTTGTGTTCGACGACCAAGTGCTTTACAGCGGTGCAAGTTTAAATAACATCTATTTAAATAAGAAAGACCGTTATCGCTACGATCGTTATTGTCTTATTAAGCACAATGAATTGGCCGATAGTTTTGTTAACTATATCGACGATCTAATCAAAGGTGACTTTGCGGTCGTGCCGTTAAATATTGCGCCAATCCCCACGTTGACCGAGATGAAAGGGCAGCATAAGCAGTTGCGTCGCCATTTGAAAAGAGCCCAGTATCAATATTCCGGCCACGTGTTGCCGAAAAAAATCGAACCTGATTGCATTGGGATTGCACCATTAGCTGGTTTTGGTGCTCGCGGTAATAAATTAAACCAAATGATACGCCACATCTTTCACAGCACACGTCGTGAATTGATCTTATTTACACCTTATTTTAATTTTCCTGCGGCATTGTCGCGTGATATTGCCGCCATGTTAAAACGCGGCGTTAGCATCACCTTGGTTGTTGGCGATAAAACGGCTAATGACTTTTACATTCCGCCATCTGAGCCCTTTAAAACCATTGCTGGTTTACCGTATTTGTATGAAGTTAACTTACGTAAGTTTGCCAAGCGACATAACAAATATATTGATCAAGGTAGCCTTAATATTCATTTATGGCGCCATGAAACTAACAGCTTCCACCTTAAAGGAATTTATTCAGACAGCCAAACAATGTTACTGACGGGTAATAACCTCAACCCTAGGGCATGGCGTTTAGATCTTGAAAACGGTTTATTACTTCAAGACAAAAGTGGTGCTTTAGCAGATATGCAAGAAAAAGAGTTGGAGCTCATTCTTGCTCACACCACTCGTATTAATCACTATAAGCAAATAGAAACCTTAGAAGATTACCCTCAGCAAGTGCAGAGACTACTAGGGCGAATGCGGGTGTTTCGTGCTGATAATATGGTTAAGCGCATTCTTTAAATGCGATTACTGCCTTAAAGTGTTGGTTATCTTAGGCTGCGTCAACCGTCGTCATATTTTTGTCGTTAGTGGGTTTAACCAGCCAGAGATAACTTGCTATGGAGAGTACCGCGCAGACAAACATTCCTCCAGCCATTGAATCGGCATTATTGCTGTGAAACATGCTGACGATGGCGCCTGCCACGGCGCCCATACCAAACCTGAGGGTACCTGTAAGGGCGGTAGCAGTACCCGCCATGTCACTAAATTCGTTTAGAATACCAGCCATGCCATTTGAGCCAATTAATGACATAACGCCAACAAAACTGACCACAGCAGCCACGATGAACAACCGACTATTCACATTGAATAACATAATCAGCAACATCATCAAAGCAGCAAAACCCAACAGGCTCAAACCCAGCTGTAGCATGTATATATAGCCTTTAGTCTCAACAAAACGGCCATTTGACCAGGTTAAGATCATCATAAATATGATATTCAAGCCAAAATAATAACCGTATTGTTCGGTGGGAATGCCGAGAAATTCAATGTAGACATAGGGTGAGGTGGTTAAAAAAATAAACATACCAGAAAATGAAAAGCCACTGGTGAGGATAAAGCCTAGTACCCGGCGATGTTTAAGCACTTTTATGTAATTGCGCGCCACACTGCCTAGTCGCAATGGGATCCGGTTTTCCTCAGGTAAGGTTTCTGGAATAAATACCATAACTGCTATTGCAGTGAGTAAGCCTGCGGTTGACAGTAAATAGAAAATAGCGCGCCAATCAGCAATGATGAGGATTTGCCCTCCTAGCAAAGGGGCGACTAAAGGGGCGACGGTCATGATTAAAATTACAAACGACATCACTTTAGAAAAAGCATCTTTGGCAAACATGTCGCGTAATAAAGCGCTGACAATAACCGCACCTGCGCCACCTCCGATCGCTTGAATAAATCGTAATATCATTAAAGTGGTAATGTCTTGTGCAAAGTACACCAATCCATTGCTGACGACAAAAATGAATAAGCCAGATAGTAATACTTTTTTCCGGCCTAAGCTGTCAGAGAGAGGGCCGTAGATCATTTGGCCAATAGCAAAGCCAACTAAAAAGACACTTAATGTTAATTGCACCAAACTGATTCGGGTGTCTAATGCTTGGGTTATGGTCGGGATCGCTGGAAGATACATATCCACTGCAAGAGGGGTCAGTCCAGACAAAGATCCTAGGATGACAAGCAATAATAGGCTTGGCTTAGTTGGATTCATCGATTATTGCCAAATAAAATAGTGGGCTCAATAAGGTATTAGATAATTGTTGTGAAGTCCATCAAACTATTGCATAACCAAAATGAAATGAGATTATGTCTTAGCTAGAAGGTTAATCGTTGCTGATTGAATGATATTAAGTATTAATTTTGCGCTAACTATTAAGCCTTTATGACAATTGTAGTAATATTTGCAAAACAACTTATTACAAACTGAGAGAGCCTTGATGAGATTAATTAACGTATTTTTTGCTGGCATTTTTATGCTGTTTTTAACGGCGTGCTCACCGGAAGTTGGCTCAGAGGAATGGTGCCAGCAAATTAAAGAAAAATCAGCAGGCGATATTACCGCAAATGAAGCAGCCGATTATGCCAAGCATTGTGTATTTAAATGATCATTAAAGAAGCAGAAATTGAGCAAAAAATTTGGACTTGGTTAGAGCAAGTGGTCATAGGTTTAAACCTATGTCCTTTTGCCAACAAACCGCACCGCAATAAGCAAATTAAAGTGTTATTAAGTGATGCCAATGAGCCACAGCAGTTTTTGGATGATTTAGCGCACGCATTCGGATTACTAGCGAGCACGGATGCTAAAACATTAGATACGGTTTTGTTTGCCACGCCGGGTTTATTTGCCGATTTTATGGACTTTAATGATGCGCTCGATTGGGCCGATGCATTACTCGCCGAGCAAGACTGGTATGGCGTTTATCAAATTGCCAGTTTTCATCCTCATTATCAGTTTGCTGGAACAGACCCCGAAGATGATGAGAATTTAACTAACCGAGCACCATACCCTATTTTTCACCTGATCAGGGAGGAGAGCATGAACCGAGCATTGGATAGCTACCCGGATCATGACAAAATCCCTGAGCGTAATATTGCGCGTGTTAGCGCACTAACAAACACTGAAAAGAAACACCTTTTTTCATATTTATATAAGGATTAAACCATGAAAAGTATCATGCTGGCAGTTACAGGCGTTTTAGCCGTTGCAACACTTTCAGCTTGTTCTAAAGCGCCTGCTGGTGACAAGTATGTCTGCCAAGATAAGGTGGAGTTCTACATTGATATTAATGATGACAAAACTGCAACCCTGTATTTTAAAGGCAAAGAAGAAGCCTTAACGTCTGTTCCTGCTGGCTCAGGCGCGAAATACGTTAGTGATGAACATATGTTTTGGTCCCATCAAAATGAAGCCATGCTTGGCGAAGGGCAAAATCTACATAAGCAATGTCTAAAACAAGGTTAAATTTGACGTTAGGGTGTTAACCTAAACATAAACATGCATTACCATGCATAAAAAAGCCTAAAAAATTCATAAATATTCAAATAAGGCGGCTTTTATATTTATAGTTTATGTTTCTGAGTATAAGTCTTTTTAAGGTTTAATATACTAAGTATTTATCCTTAACTGGTGTTATATTCTTTTTTTATTGGCTGGCTCGACCTTGAGTTAGCATTTTAAACTGCAGTGTTGGCTTAATTTATTATTTCTAGCTTGAGCCAATTCTATCGATCATTTAATATTGCGATTTTCAGCTGATCCACCGAAATGATGGGTAAGATTTTAATACTATTATCAGCGGTTGATTTGCGTGGTAACGCAAAGTGAAGAGTGGTAAGGGAAGCAATGAATAAAACGATGTATGAAAAGATATGGGACAGTCATTTAGTTCACGAGCCAGAAGGCGGCACGCCTCTGCTATACGTTGACAGACAGCTCATGCACGAAGTAACCAGCCCACAAGCCTTTGAAGGCATGAAGCTGAAGAATCGTAAAATCCGTAACCCACATAGTGTACTTGCTACTATGGATCACTGTGTGCCAACAACTAAAGCAGGCCGCGCAGTGCTAGTGGATCCAATTGCGAAAAAGCAAATTGAAACCATGGCTGCAAACTGTGAAGAGCACGGTTTAAATCTTTACGATATGGAAAACCCAAATAATGGTGTTATTCATATTGTTGTACCTGAGCATGGCTTTGTTCATCCAGGAATGGTGGCTTGTTGTGGCGATAGCCATACAGCCACTCACGGTGCGTTTGGTGCGCTGGCATTTGGTATTGGTACTTCTGAAGTTGAACACGTTATGGCGACACAAACGCTGCAACAGAAGAAATCTAAAACCATGCAAGTCAAAGTGGATGGCAAGCTAACCAAATTTGCAACCGCTAAAGATATAGCACTGGCGGTAATCGGCAAAATAGGCACAGCTGGTGGTACTGGTTATGTTATCGAGTTTGCTGGTGAAGCGGTTCGTAACCTAACCATGGAAGGGCGCATGACCCTTTGTAACATGGCGATTGAAGGTGGTGCTCGTGCAGGCTTGATCGCGCCAGATCAAACGACATTTGATTACCTTGAAGGCAAAGAGTTTGCGCCTAAAGGTGATGACTGGGATGCGGCTGTTACCTACTGGAAATCTCTAGTTTCTGACGAAGGCGCAACATTTGATGCTGTGGTTGAACTTGATGCTGCTGAAATTGCACCACAAGTAACCTGGGGTACGTCACCTGAACAAGTAATTAATGTTAATGCGCCAATTCCTGGCCCAGATGACTTTGATGACAAAATCAAAAAACAAGCCGCTGAATCAGCGCTTAAATACATGGGCTTAGAAGCAGGCCAATCGTTAACAGATGTAAAACTAGACATCATCTTTATCGGTTCTTGTACCAACGGTCGTATTGAAGATTTCCGCGCCGCTGCTGAGTTGTTAAAAGGTAAAAAAGTGGCGCCAGGCATTCAAGCCATCGCGGTACCAGGCTCTTACTTAGTGAAGAATCAAGCGGAAGCCGAAGGCCTAGACAAAATTTTTGTTGAAGCTGGTTGGGAATGGCGTGAGCCAAGCTGTTCAATGTGTTTAGCGATGAATGGTGACCAATTAGCACCAGGACAACGCAGTGCGTCTACATCAAACCGTAACTTTGAAGGTCGCCAAGGTAAAGGGGGACGTACACACCTACTGTCACCTGCTATGGCCGCTGCCGCATCTGTTGCGGGTACGTTTGTTGACATCCGTGATTGGGACTAATCCTTAATCGCCTCACTAAGTTGTTTGGAGTAATAAATGCAACCATATAAAAAACACACTAGTATTGCGGCATTAATGGATCGCAGTAACGTAGACACTGACCAAATCATTCCAAAGCAATTCCTAAAAAAGGTTGAGCGTACTGGATTTGGTATCCACTTGTTTCACGATTGGCGTTTTCTGGATGACGGTATCACGCCAAATCCAGATTTTGAACTGAACAATCCTGCTTTTAAAGGCGCTAAAATTTTAGTGGCGGGTGACAACTTCGGTTGTGGTTCATCTCGTGAGCATGCGCCATGGGCAATTGAAGATTACGGTTTTAATACGGTTATCTCTACTAGCTTCGCTGATATATTTTTCAGTAACTGTTTCAAAAACGGCATCATTCCTATTAAAGTTACGCCAGCTGAGCTGGACAGCTTAATGGATGAAATTCGTGCTAATGAAGGCGTTGAGTTTACTGTCGATTTAGAAGCGGAAAAGTTAACTACCCCAGGTGGGATTGTCATCAAAATTGAAGTTGACGCATTCCGCAAGCAAAGTTTACTTGAAGGATTAGACGATATCGCCTGGTCACTCAAGCACGAAGACAAAATCACAGCTTTCGAAGAAAAGCATAAACAACAACTACCTTGGTTGTGGAAATAAGCTTCGCGCTTATGCAACCTTAGTTGATGAAGGGCGCGGCATTCGCTGCGCCTTTTTTTTACACCATTATTTTTACGTGTAACTGTTACGTGAAACAAGGAAATGCAGCATGGGACAATTAAACCGCCGTGTGCTTTTAATGGACACAACCCTTCGTGATGGTGAACAGACGCAGTCGGTGTCTTTTCCTCCAACTGAAAAAGTCAGTATAGCCAAAGCGCTGTTACAAAAGCTTAAGATTGACCGCCTTGAAGTTGCCTCGGCTCGTGTATCAGAGGGTGAAAAAGAAGCGGTTAAGAAGCTCAACGAATGGGCAACGGCTGAAGGTTTAGTTGAACGAATTGAGGTATTAGGCTTTGTTGACCATACCTTAAGTGTTGATTGGATCAAAGAGACGGGTGGACAGGTACTGAACTTGCTTGCTAAAGGCAGTTTAAAGCATTGCAGCGAGCAGCTTAAGAAATCCCTTGATCAGCATGTTGCCGATATTAAACAAACCGTTGACTATGCCTTAAGCCAAGGCTTACGGGTGAATATTTATCTCGAAGATTGGTCTAACGGTTATAAAGATAGCCCCCAGTATGTCTATGATATGGTGGCAAAGTTAGTTGACAGTGGCATCGAGCATTTCATGCTGCCTGACACTTTAGGTGTGATGTCACCTGATGAGGTATTCGATAGCCTGTCAGATATGTTAACTCGTTTCCCTGACACTAAGTTTGATTTTCATCCTCATAATGATTACGGCTTAGCCACCGCCAATGCGATGTTTGCGGTTAAAGCGGGCATTAGCTCTATTCATTGTACCGTAAACTGTTTAGGTGAGCGTGCCGGTAATGCTTCTCTTGCTGAAGTGGCGGTGGTGTTAAAAGATAAGCTGGGTTTAGAAGTGGGCATTGATGAAAGTCAAATGCATCATATTAGCCAGTTAGTGGAAAATTTTTCTGGTAAGCGAATAGCAGATAATACTCCGATTGTTGGCGCTGATGTGTTTACTCAAACCAGTGGTATTCACGCTGATGGCGATAAAAAAGGCGGCTTGTATATGTCAGCCTTAACTCCTGAACGCTTTAACCGTGAGCGTAGCTATGCGCTGGGTAAAATGAGCGGCAAAGCGTCGCTGGCGAAAAACCTAGAAGCCATGGACATTGAGCTCAGCGACGAACAGCAACGCATGCTACTCAAACGTATTGTTAAACTGGGCGATCAAAAGGCCAGTATCACACCTGAAGATTTACCGTTTTTAGTGGCTGATTTGCTCGAGCGTAAAGATTATAACCACGTTCAATTGCTTAATTGCTCGATCACCTCGGGGATGGATTTAGAGTCTGTTGTCAGTATCCGCGTGTCGGTTAATGGCAGCATTCGTAAATCAGCAGGCAGTGGTAACGGTGGCTTTGATGCCTTTATCAGTGCGATGAAACAAGTGCTGAATGAAGAAGAGCAGTTTGATTTTCCTGAATTGCTTGATTACGAGCTGCGTATTCCGCCCGGTGGGCAAACCAGTGCATTAACCGAGTGTATTGTGACATGGCGTGATGATGGTAAGGTATTACGTACTCGCGGGGTTAACACTAACCAAGTTTTGGCCGGTATTGGCGCCACGTTACGTATGATCAACATTAAGCTACACAGTAAGCACACAGCTAGCGTTTAAATGCTGGTTAGGCTGCATCACTTTCGTTAAAATCGCCTACGGGCGATTTTTTATTTGGAAATGCAATGACGACCTTTAATTTGGCTTTATTGCCAGCGGACGAGAAACAAGCCATAGAGCTAGATAAACAAGCGGCATACGATGTATGGAAAGTACGCAGTGGCCAAGAGCCAGAGTTTTATCTTGAGCAACAAAAAGCCAAGATGAGCGACCCCGAGCAGCTAAGCCGTTATCAACAAGCTGTTGATCTGTATAAGACGTTAATTTAAAGCACACCAAAATACCCCTTGAGGATCTATGAATTTAGTTGAATTAGGTGAAATGACCGACTGCGAATATGACGCAGAACATTGTTGCCAACAAAATGCTTATCCAAAATTTGATCGATTAGTGCATTGCAACATCAGTCAAGATGAGCCTGTAGATGCGTGGCAACTACACGGTATTCACTATGCTGATGAAGAAGAAGTGGCAATGGGAGAAGCAGAAGCCGTTGGTGAGATCATATACCACAGCATGATTTTAGTTAATTATTGCCCATTTTGTGGAACACAGCTCAAAATGGAGTAGGTACTTTATTTGGTTTTCACCAGCTGAATTAAGTAATCCGCTACACGGTCAATTTTTTCATTAGACAGTTGTCTGTAATCAAAGTAAGGGCAGACAATTAGTCTGCTTTTTACATCAATGGCAAATTGCTCATCAAGCCAAATTAGACCGGAGTTGATTTTACCAGCGAGGAGCAATTTGTTGGCATAGGTTTTACCACTAATAATGTGTAAGGCTTGGCTGTCATGGTTTATTACTGGTGGGCTAAATAATAGTGCGGTAGCACTGCCTTGTTGCAGCAAATGTTGATCTCGGTATGCTTGCCAAGAGGGGGCGGCACAAGCAAACTTAAACCAGTCTAGATCAAGGGCATATAACAGTTTAGTGTATACATTAAACACCTTGCGCCAACCGTTTCCACATTCCAAGCCAATATGTTGTATCTCACCAGTGCTTAATGGCTTTATCACATCCAAGTTTTCATAAGCCACCATAGCAGGTTTGTTTTCGATATATACTGCCAGACTAAAATTGCTGCAGCCAAAGCCCACGTTTTTCACTTTTTATACCTTCTTCGCGACTAACAATATAAGGGCTGACCCCAAAGCCTTATCTTACCCGAACAATATTCTTTTCTACACCTCTGCCTAGAATATCAGCCTCGGCTTAAAATGTGAGCCAGGCAACGTTAATGACTTATTACTCATATTTATATCGAAAACGTAACCCTAACTAAAGCTCTACAGGTTAAATAAGTTTACGATTGTTTTTTATCAATTTTATGCCTATTTAAAAAGGATTTAGAGATGCGATTAACTCGCTTGTTTCTTATATTCATCTTATGCAGTTGTTTGTTTAATCTCGCCCAAGCTGCCGATGATCCTGCCCTTTCACCAAGCTGGCAACAATGGGTAGAAGAGCGGCATCCTGAGCTTGACTGTCCCTGGTTGATGTCGGCTAGCAAGCAACGAGTCTGTAGTTGGCCTGCACAATTTAAAGGTGAATTAATAAGCGAGGGGATGCGTTTTGAGATGCAAGTTGAAGTATTTTCGCGTGCGAGTGAGGTACGCTTACCAGGCAATCAATCTCATTGGCCAACACAACTCTTGGTCAATCAACAACCCGCGTTGGTTCTCGATAAGGGAGGTAAGCCCTATGTGCAATTAAGCAAAGGGCGTCACCTGATCACCGGAACGTACCTTTGGTCACGTTTGCCGACAAGCCTAGCATTACCAGATGATTTAGCTTTGCTGAATATTGTCAAAAATGATCAGCGGTTTCCCACCACCATTAACAACAACCAACTGATTTTTGCACAAAAACTGACTGGGACGGAGAGTGCTAAAGATACCTTGCGCGTAGAAGTGTATCGCATGTTAAGCGATGATGTGCCGATGGGCTTAACAACGCAGATTAAACTGTTTGTTAGTGGTAAGTCGCGTGAAGTAGAAATCGGCCAGGTCTCATGGGATAACATTAAAACGCTTCAACTCGAGTCAAACCTACCCGCTCGATTAGAAGAGAATGGCATGTTAAGGGTGCAAGTTAAGCCCGGGGTCCATGAAATAAAATTGCAAAGTCGTGTGGTTGGTAATATCACCTCGTTTCAAACCAATAAGTTATCTACGGCTTGGCCTGAACATGAATACATTAGTTTCGCTAGTGATCCCCATTGGCGTGAGGTTACCCTAACCGGTGCAACAAGTGTTGATACGTCTTTAGTTGATATTCCCGCACAATGGAAAAATTTACCCACTTATCGGCTACAGGCTAATCAAGCCTTGCAACTTACTAGCAAAACATCACAGGCCAGTAAGGGACATAGCAATACCATCAATATTCGACGCGAAATTTGGCTGGCATTTAATGGTCAAGGTGCTGTGGTTAAAGACTTAGTTCGTGGCGAAATGAATCAAGGCTGGCGTCTCAATGCTGATAGTGAAATGCAGGCTGGTCGTGCGTTAGTTAATGAGCAAGCAGTGTTAATAACAGAGCTTGACGGTCAGCAAGGGGTAGAGATACGCAGTCCACAAATCAACCTTGAAGCGGTAAGTTCTCTTAACGATATTCGTCATTTTAATGCGGTGGGTTGGCAAAATGACGTGACAGGTTTCAGTGCCAGCATTCATTTACCACCGGGTTGGCGAGCACTTCATGCCAGTGGTGTCGACGGTGTAGCAGGTACTTGGATCCAACAGTGGAACTTATGGGATATCTTTTGGTTGATGATTTTGGTTGCGGTAGCGAATAAGTTATTGGGCGTGAAAGGGGCTATGCTGATGGCCGTAACGTTGATATTAAGTTTTCATGAAGATAAAGCGCCCAATTTGTTGTGGGCCCTATTGTTGTTATTGATTGGTTTGGCCTCACTGCCCATCGGAAAGTACAAAGTGTGGGTGTCGCGATTTGCCTTGTTCCCTGTGTTTATTTTAGTGCTTAGCATAGTGGTATTTAGTGTGTCATCACTGCGTTTGGCGCTGTACCCCAGTTTAGAGAAGCCTGGTATTAGCCATTATGCGATGAACACCCATCTTGAGCTTGAGTCTGCAGTTGAGAATAGTTTTGATGAAATTGATCCTTTGGCCGAATTATCCCAAAAAAGTGCTAGTCCGATGACGATAAAAGAGCAACAAAGTAGCAGTCAAGATTTGAAAAAGCTGCAACGCAGTGGGCGTCCTGACAGCTATGCTGGCGTTAAAGAGCTATCTCCTTATCAAGTGGGAGAAAATGATCGCGTACAAACTGGGCCAGGAGTACCGACTTGGCAATGGAATCGCTTCTATATTAATGCGACAGGTGTTGTCTTGGCCACGCAGAGCATTGATGTCATTTATTCATCCCCTTGGATGACGGCCCTATGGCGAGTGTTAAATGTCTTATTATTAAGTGCGATGTCGTTAGTGACAGTGATGAAATTAGTGCAAGTGGGCCGCTTTAAATCATCGCTAGATGCCGACACAAAGGGGACAAGCCAGACTTCTAAAAATACCAGTTCAATGGCTTCGATAGGCTTGCTTATTGCCTTAGCAAGCACTGGCACGTTAATCAGTGAGCCAAGTCAAGCGCAAGATTTCCCACCTGAGTATTTACTGACGGAATATGAGGCAAGATTATTGGCAGCGCCAGATTGTTTACCTCATTGTGTGTCACTCGACCAAGGCCATTTAGAAATCCGTGAGGGGCAATTACGTTTGTCGTTTAATGTAGTGGCAAGTGTTGATGTAGCGATTGCGCTACCTAGCGCAGGTAATACTTGGCAAGCAGATTCCATTAGTCTTGATAATCAATCAGCTATCTTACGTAAAGACAAAGGTAACCCGTTTATCTATGTCGCAAAAGGACAACATCAGGTAGTGCTGCAAGGGCCTATTTTAAATCATCAAATTGCGATTAGTTTACCTTTAGCTATCCATAATTTTACCAGCTATACACCGGATTGGTTGGTTGATGGCATACAAGATGGCGTGGTGTTGAAAAATAACATTGGCCTAGTGTCAAAAAAAGCCATGGTCGTTGATACGAATGATAACTTGACACCATTACCAGTGAAACCTTATGCCATCGTACATCGGAAAATTAGCTTGGGGAATCAATGGCAAGTGGAAACCCAAGTTGAAAAATTATCGCCCCTGAATGAGTCAGCAACTTTCACTGTTGCTTTACTACCGGGCGAACAAGTGTTGTCAGGTCTTGAGGTTCGTAATGATGGCGCGGTGATGATACAGATCCCTAAAGGGCAAAGAACCTATGTGTGGCATTCTACTTTGCCAGCGACGCCAGTGATAAGCTTACAAGCTGGGAAAAGCAATGCTTATTCTGAACGTTGGCGTGTGATCCCATCTTCGCTTTGGCATGTTAGCTATAGTGGTATTGCAGCGGTCAAATCTGATGCTCAGGCTGAGCAGTTGCAACCACTCTGGAAGCCTTGGGCTGGTGAGCAGTTAGACATTCAGGTACAACGCCCAGAAGGCGTTAGTGGCAGTGTATTCACCACTGAAAAAGCCACATTGTTACATGTCGCAGGTAAAAATACCCAAGCCATGACCTTGAAACTAAAGGTTCGAGCCAGTCAAGGAATCGACTATAAGATAGATCTTGCAGCGGATGCCAACATTATGGCGTTAACGCATAACGGTCGAAATTTAAGTATCAATAGCCCTACCAGTGCGGTGGTGCAATTGCATCCAGGTGAGCAAGAAATTGAGGTTAAATTTCAGTTGCCTAGGGTGCTAAGTTGGGCTGAAACCAGTGCAAACATTCAACTGCCGGGCAAAGTATCCAATATTGATATCGAGTTTGAATTACCTCGTGATCGTTGGTTATTGTTTATCTCTGGGCCTGCATTAGGTGCCTCTATGCTGTATTGGGGCATGTTAGGTGTGGTTGTGTTAGGTGCGCTAGCCCTTCCTGTGCTGGCCAGAAAGTTAAGCCTTACTTTACCGGTTAACACCATGGCTTGGGTTTTATTAGGGCTAGGTTTTTCAACTGTGAGTAGCTATGGCGTAGTGCCGTTTGCACTGTTGTTTTTCGCGACCGCTTATCGAAATCAATTTGTTGTGCCCAACAAGTTGGCGCAGTGGCAGTTTAACATGTTGCAAGTCGGGCTCTTGTTACTGACTTTTATTTGTTTAGTTATTTTACTGCTGGTTATCCCTGTCGGCTTATTGGCGACACCGGATATGCAAGTGGTGGGTAATGGCAGCAGCGCTTATCTGTATAAGTTTTTTCAAGACCAAGTGACATCTGGCGCGTTACCTTTAGTGCAGGTTTATAGTTTACCGATTTGGGTTTATCGTGTGTTGATGTTGCTCTGGTCGCTATGGATTGCGACACAGTTAATCAAATGGGGTAAATGGTGGTTTGTTAGCTATACCCAAGGTGGAGCATGGTTGAGCGGGGCGACTGCAGCTAAAACGGCAGAAAATACAGCAAGTATTAATCAATCAAAGGACGGCTAATGAATGAAGCTCAGCTGATACTTACCTTTAGATAAGTGAAAAAAGTATGCTTTCGCTAATAGTTGGTTTTAGTAAGTTTAAATACAAACTGCCGAGTTAACTCGGCATTACATTCATGGCCAGCTTGGCGATAGGGTGAATAACTATGTTGCTTATCCAAGTTATGGCTTAGCCAGTTTCAAATGCGAGCAGATAAGAAAAAGCCGGCCATAAATGGCCGGCAAACGCTTAGATTGCAGTCTTTTGCGTTAAAACTAGCGTTACAGTTGTTTCTCTAATCGCTCTGCACGTTTAGATGGAGCGGGATGGCTTGAAGTGATGCTGTCGACATCGCCTAAACCGGCTAGCTTTCTAAAGCTGCTTACAAGGGCTTCACGCTTGTAGCCATGTTTTTTCATAAACTTAAATGAGTAATCATCTGAGCCTAGCTCGTCTGATTGAGAAAATTGCGCTTTCATGACTTCATCGGCTAAATCGACTAGCTGTGACTTGGCGAGATTACCAGCCACACCTCCTTGAGAGGCAACGCCTTTACGCGCAGCACTGGCAGCGTAAGCTTTTTGGAACTGCGTTTTAGTGTGCTGTAATTTAACGTGGCCAATTTCATGACCGATCACACCAATCAGTTCTTCATCTGTCATCATGTCCATTAAGCCAGAATAGACACGGATGCTGCCATCAGGTAGGGCAAAAGCATTTACATTCGAATCTTCATATACTTTAAAGTTCAGATTTAACCCATCTTCTTTTAAGTGTTTTTTGGTTAGTTTAGCCAAACGCTTACTGTACTCTGAATCGGCCGGTGATACTTTGCTTTGTTCATCATAAGCCGCTGCCGATTCGCGACCTAATTCGATAATTTCCGCATCCGATAAGGTGATCGCTTTGCCAGCGTCTTTGGCTGCATCAAGGAGACCGGTATTTATTTCAAAAGCAAGGGCAGGAGCAGTGCTGATAGCTAAGCTTAATAATGAATAAGTAAATAGTTTACGCATGATGTTTCACTCATTTTAAAATTTAGCCAACATTAACAGTGATATAACACTGGTGCAATATTCATATGATAATAACTTTATATTCCTTTGCAATTAACGATGAAAAAGTAAAGCTTTGCCATTGAGTTAATCTTATCTATCAAAAACTCCTCACTATAATGTAGAATTTGTCACGTTTATTAAGCTGACGGATTAACCTATCCATGTATCATGTTGCAGATAGGAATTATATTAAGGGAACACTATGAAAAAGCTTTGGCAATATGCCGGTGCATTACCGTATTTGTTTGCTGTTTTTTTGAATTCATTTGTCGATTTAGGGCATAAAATTATCATTCAAAATACGGTATTTAAGGTATACGATGGTCAGCAGCAAATTATTTTGACCGCTATTGTCAATGCGCTGATTTTGCTTCCTTTTATATTGTTGCTTTCACCCGCGGGTTTTTTATCGGATCGCCATCCGAAAAATAAGGTGATGCGCGGGGCCGCTTGGGCCGCTGTCGCTCTGACCATCGGTATCACCGCTTGTTACTATCTCGGCTTATTTTGGCCAGCGTTTGCCATGACCTTCTTATTAGCAGTGCAATCAGCACTTTATTCGCCGGCAAAGTTTGGTTATATCAAACCCTTATTTGGTAAAGAGCGTTTAGCGCAGGCAAACGGTATGGTACAGGCGGTGTCTATCGTTGCAATTTTATCGGGTACGTTAGTTTATTCGTTGCTGTTTGAAATTTTTTATCAGCCTGACGCCGTGACACCTGAAGCGATATTACTATTGATTGCGCCATTAGGCTGGATTCTAATCGCTAATGCTTTGATTGAGCTGGTGATGGTGTATCGATTGCCACAACTTGAAGCTGACGACCAAAGCAACGATTTTGACTGGTCTGCTTATCGCACTGGCCGTTTAATGAAGCAAAGCTTAAGTCCTCTTAAAGATCGCATGGTGATCCGTTTATCTATTATTGGCCTTGCGATGTTTTGGGCGATTGGTCAAATGCTGCTAGCGGCATTTCCCGCTTATGCCAAAGCATACTTTGATGTGACCAACACCTTAGTGATCCAAGGTACTATTGCCACAACTGGGGTTGGTATTGCGTTGGGTTCATGGTTGGCTGGTCGTTGGTCAAAGTCTCATATTGAAACGGGGTTAGTTCCTATTGGCGCGGTGGGTATATCACTCGCGCTGTGGGCCTTGCCATATATGGACTCTTCTTTAACCCAAGCCCTTTGTTTCCTTGTGGTGGGCACCATGGGCGGTATTTTCATTGTGCCCCTTAATGCTTTAATTCAATTTCATGCTGGCGAGCATGAAATGGGCCGGGTGTTAGCCGTTAATAACTGGGTACAAAACGTGGCCATGGCCAGCTTTTTACTGATCACGGCAGGGGCTGCGGTTTATGGTTTAGACAGCAAGTTTTTGCTTGGTTTTACTGCTGTGGTTGCTGTTATTGGTGGTGCTTATACTATCTTCAAATTGCCACAGAGTTTACTGCGTATTTTGGTTCGTTGGGTATTATCGCGCCGCTATGAAATATCAGTGCAAGGGATAAAGAATATTCCTAGTGAAGGCGGTTTGCTATTACTCGGTAACCATATTAGTTGGATTGACTGGGCGATTTTACAAATTGCTTGCCCACGACCAATTCGGTTTGTGATGCTTAAGGCAATATATCAACGCTGGTACCTAAAGTGGTTTTTTGATTTGGTGGGTTGCGTGCCTATTGAATCTGGCGCCTCAAGTGTTAAGTCGTTAAACATTATCGCAGAGTTACTGGATGCAGGTGAAGCTGTGGCTCTATTCCCAGAAGGGACCATTAGTCGCACCGGCCACTTAGCCGAGTTTAGACGTGGCTATGAGAAGGCTTGTGATGCCTGTGAAACAGAAATTAAAATCGTGCCGTTTTATTTGCGTGGTTTATGGGGCAGTCAATTTAGCCGGTCATCAGAACGATTAAAGCGCACCAGTGCTCAAGGAATGTCTCGTGATTTAATTGTGGCTTTCGGCCCTGCATTAGCCAAAGACACGCCTGTTGATGTACTAAAGCGCCGCGTGTTTGATTTATCAGTGCATTCTTGGCAGAGCCATGTGGAAACTTTACCGAGCATTGGTAGTGCTTGGGTGAGTAGTGTAAAGCGGGTTAAAAACAATGTCTCATTAACGGATAGCATCAGCGGTGATGTATCGGCATACAAAGCGTTAACAGGTGCCATCTGCATGTCAAGGCGGATGAAAAAACAAATAGTGGGACAAAACGTGGGCATTTTAATGCCCACTAGTGTCGGTGGTGTGTTGGCTAATATGGCAGCGTTATTACGGGGAAAAACCTTAGTAAACTTAAACTACACTGCCAGTAGTGATGCGCTTATTGCGGGGCTTGAACAAGCCAATGTTAACACTATATATACCGCGAAACGCTTTATTAAGCAGCTAGAAAAACGTTGCATTGATTTAGCCCCTGTGCTTGAAGGTAAAGAGGTTATTTATCTTGAGGAGTTAAACCAAGGTATTAGCATGCGTGAAAAGGCGTTGACCTTATTCTCAGTACGCTTATTACCCGCTTGGTTGTTGCGATTGTTGTACTGCAAAAAGGTTAAACCTGACGCGACGGCGGCGATATTGTTTTCAAGTGGCAGTGAAGGTACACCCAAAGGGGTCATGCTAAGTCATAAGAATATTATGGCTAATCTTAAGCAGATTTCAGATGTGCTCAACACCCAGGAAAGTGACGTGGTGATGGCGTCATTGCCGTTATTCCATGCCTTTGGTTTGACGGTAACACAATTTATGCCGTTGGTTGAAGGCTTGCCTATGGTATGTCATAGCGACCCAACAGATGCCCTTGGTATCGGTAAGGCGGTTGCCAAGCATAACGCGACTATTATGTGTGGTACATCTACATTCTTACGCATCTATAGTAAGAGTAAGAAACTTCATCCATTAATGTTTAGTTCATTACGCTTAGTGGTGGCAGGTGCTGAGCGCCTTAATCCAGAAGTCAGACAAAGCTTTGAGCTTAAATTCAATCGTCCTATTTTAGAAGGCTACGGCACCACGGAAACGACCCCTGTGGCCAGTGTGAATTTGCCTGATCAACTGGATACGCAGTGGTGGCAAGTGCAAATAGGTGGCAAAGTTGGCACTGTGGGCATGCCACTACCGGGCACTAGCTTTAAAGTGGTTGATCCGAACGATTTTACCGAGTTGCCGACCGGCGAAGCGGGCATGATCTTAATAGGTGGGGCGCAGGTAATGCAAGGCTACCTCAACAACCCTGAAAAAACGGCAGAAGTAATTAAAGAAATCGATGGTGCCCGATGGTATGTGACGGGAGATAAAGGGCAAATAGATAAAGATGGCTTCTTAACTATCATCGATAGGTATTCTCGCTTTGCTAAGCTCGGCGGCGAGATGATCAGCTTGGGAGCGCTTGAGCAAGCGGTCGCTAAACATTTAGCCCCTGATCAGCAAATTGTCGCTGTTGCACTGAGCGATGAGAAAAAAGGTGAGAAGATTGTTTTGTTGTATGAAGGTGAGTTAGCCACAGACCAAGTGCGAAAAGCAATGTTAGAGGCGGGCGTTAACCCCTTGATGATCCCATCAAGTTGGATGTCGGTTGAACAAGTGCCTAAATTAGGCTCAGGTAAAACCGACTTTAGCCAAGCTAAGGCTTTAGCAATGGCAAGTTGAGTTACGGTTTAGCTAGATCGGAAGTTCGAGCCCATCATGTTTTTTCGTGTTGGGCTTTTTATTTTGCCGTGTTGGCAGATAGCTTGAGATAGAGCAGAGGTCATTCACTTCAGCTTTACTTAAGCCAATAACGAACGAATACAGGGTATTTTACTGTAAAGTTTCGTTTTCAAGGGTAAAAACGCAACGGGTATAGGGGCATTTCCCGCAACAATGTCAAAAGCAAAGTTCAACGTTATGTTTTAGGTGGGCCTATTTATCGCATTTTTGCAGGAAAACTATACTGTTTTACTTATCCAGAACTTGGGGTAATTAGAGATAAAAATAGCGGATAAAAAAATGCAACGTTATTTTATTGGAGTAAGGGCCAATAAAATAAGCGTTGCAATTTGCGGTGTAGATGGCGCGTTAACTCTTACTAAGCTAATGACACTGCATTAACCAAACAACCGAGCTCCACTCTTTTTCTTATTATTCACGTGGGCGCATAACACAAAGATTAAATCTGACATGGATTGAAATCAATTTTCTGTTTGATAAAGCGTTAACTGTAACTCTTTTTATCGTCACAACTGTGACCTAGCTAACGTAGCCTAAGGCAATAAATGGGTATAGAGGATATTATCGTTAAGGCACTGGCCGGTTTTTAACCGCAACCCGTTGTTCGAATTTCTGTAACGTAACGAAACCGCTATAGAGACGAATGGCGGCGGTGATAAAACAAAGCGAGGCAAACCCGTAAGCAATAATGCTGAAATGCTGTGGCAGTAAGCAGCATACTAAAAATAATAAAATAGTCTCCGTACCTTCGGTGATCCCACCAATGTAATAGAAGCCTTTACTGGGGTATTCAATGTTTTCTAATTGATGTTTTTGCGCAAGAATGGCAAAGGCTAAAAATGTTGATCCCGTAGCCATAAAACTTAGGATCAAGGTCGTAGCAGCAATGCTATTTTCGTTTGGATTTGCAAGGGCAAAGCCCAGTACAATCGCAGAATAAAAAATGAAATCACAACTAATATCTAAGAAGGCACCTGCACTGGTCGCGCCATGACGTCTTGCCAGCGCGCCATCTAAGCCATCAGCAATGCGGTTTAATGCAATAAAAAATAAGGCAGGTAGGTAATATTGTAATGCTAATAATGGCACCGCTATTAAGCCGAGAATGAAGCCAATGAGAGAAACCTGATTAGCCGATAGTCCAACCTTATCAAGCTGCTGAGCGCTTAGTTGGGTAAGGGGGTTGATGATTTTAAGAGCATATTTATCAAGCATTAGTTGAGCCTTGTTTCTTCATGTAAACGGTTAAGTGACTAAATTTTATCTAATATGATAGTGGCTGAAAGCGATGGATGCTGGGTTGCCGATATTTTTTCCAACTATAGGTCTGCTGCATTTATCGTTAGTGTTGGATAAAAACGGCGGTTACCTCTTTAGAGATGTTTACGGGAAAGTTTGATGTATCACAATTTCTGGCTTTTTTTCCGGCTTATACTCAACACAAATAAGGAGCAATTTATATGAGTACTCTCGAGTCAATTATATGGCATGTACTAGGCTATGGCGTAATGCCTGTCATCTTTTTAGGTGGGTTTATTGGGGTGTTTTTTGTTTCGCTATTGATATTAAAGCTAACGGGGGCAAAGTCGTTACCGAATAAGTAACAGTAAAAACCAGCACTAGCGTGGTTTTTACTGTTTAATAACCAAGCTTAATAAACCTTAACGACTAGCCCTTTAAGGTAAAAGCCTTCTGGGTAGTTTGTTTTGACTGGATGATCGCCAGCTTGAGACATGCGCTCAACAATATAGGCATCTTTACCTGCGTCTACTGCCGCATCTGCCACTACCTTTTGAAACAGCTCGCCCGAAATCAAGCCTGAGCATGAAAAAGTTAGCAATGTGCCTCCTTCATTAAGTAGTTGCATGGCGATCATATTAATGTCTTTGTAACCGCGGCATGCTTTTACTACTTGTGACTTGTTTTCGGCGAACTTAGGCGGATCGAGAATAATGGTATCGAAGGTGCGCCCTTCGTTGCGGTAACGACGTAGCAGGGAGAATACGTCCTCATTAATAAATTCGGCTTTTGATAAATCTAGCTGATTAAGTTGTGCGTTTTCTTTAGCGGTGGCCAGCGCTAAATCTGATACATCGACATTTTGTACGTGTTTAGCTCCGCCTTTTAGGGCATAAACGCCAAAAGTGCCGGTGTAGCAGAAACAATTAAGTACGGTTTTATCTTTAACGTATTTTGCAGCGATGGCGCGATTGTCACGTTGATCTAAGTAAAAGCCGGTTTTATGGCCGTTAACTATATCCACTTTGATTTTAACGCCGTTGTTTTCACTAATGACGATGTCACCTTCTGGCATAGTGCCAGCGAGCAAGCCTTGAGTCAGAGCTAAGCCTTCCTTTTTTCTTACCGCCACATCTGAACGTTCATAGACAGCGCAGTCTGGGTAAAGGGCTTGCAGAGCGCCAATGATGGCCGGTTTTTGAAATTCAGCGCCGGCCGACAGCAGTTGGCAAACCATGACATTATTGTAGCGATCGATAGTAATGCCGGGCAAACCATCCGCTTCTCCAGCAATGAGGCGATAGCCGGTGAGGCCTTTTTCGGCAATCAAATCATCGCGCAATGTTTGTGCCTGTTTGATTTTGTTGATGAAAAAAGCTAAGTCGATGGATTCATTTGGTTCAAAACTCCACACCCTTGCGCGAATTTGTGAGCTATCAGACCAAGCTGCTTTTGCTAGCCAGTTGCCATGGGCATCAACTATGTCTACAGTTTCACCTGACAGGGCTTTTCCTTGGGTAGATTTTATCGCACCAGAGAAAATCCATGGATGACGACGTAATAACGATTTTTCTTTGCCTTTGGCAAGGGTAACAGTAAGTGGCATAGTTAGGGCCTTGAAAAAATTTGCCCAATTCTACGACTTGGCTAGCTTTTTTAATAGGCAAAAGAGCAATAAACTGTGGGCAAGGTGCAGGAAAAATGTTTTTTTATTGCATAAACTAGTTAAAACAGGAGGAGTGATATGTCTAAAATTGGTGTCCATGTGGTGGTATCAGGTACGGTGCAAGAGGTTGGCTTTCGTTTTTTTACTGTCCGTGAAGCAGAGCGTTTAGGCATTGTTGGGCATGTACGGAATTTGGAATCTGGCGAAGTTGATATTGAAGCTTTTGGTGAGCCGGAGGCGATCAAAAACTTTTTGGCATTTTTAGAGCATGGCCCGAAAACGGCGATGGTTGAGCATTTAGTGGCCAAAGAAATCCCGGTTAAACACCTTATTTCTTTTACCTCAAGCTAAAAAGCCAGCTTAAAAAGCTGGCTTTAATTGGTTTTGCCTGGGGACTAAGCTTGCTGCTACATGATGCGCATGCCCGGTTGGGCACCATCATCGGGGTTAAGAATATAGATTTCTTCTCCGCCAGGGCCTGCTGCTAAAACCATGCCCTCTGAAACGCCAAACTTCATCTTACGTGGTGCTAAGTTAGCCACCATGACAGTCAGTTTTCCTTCTAATTGCTCTGGCTCGTAAGCGGATTTAATGCCAGCAAATACTTGGCGAGTTTCACCGCCCAAGTCTAAAGTCAGTTTAAGCAATTTTTTCGCTTCTTTTAGGCTCTCAGCTTTAACGATACGGGCAACACGCAAGTCAACCTTAGCAAAATCATCAAAGCTGATTTCTGCAGCGATAGGCTCTTTATCTAACTCAGACTGTGACGCTTGCTGCGCTTTTTTCGCCGCCGCTGCTTTGGCTTTATTCGCTGCCTCAAAACTGGCTTTTTCTTCTGCGATCATGGCTTCCACATGCTTTGGATCAACACGTTGGAACAAGGCTTTAAATTTACTAATTTGGTGGTTAGTAAGTGGCGTTTGAATGCCATCCCAGGTTAACTCTTCATTTAAAAAGCCTTCAGAGCGCGCGGCCAACTCAGGCATAACAGGTTTTAAATAACCCATTAAAATACGGAACAAGTTAATGCCGACTGAACATACGGCCTGTACTTGTGCTTCAGCACCTTCTTGCTTTGCCAGTACCCATGGTGCTTTTTCATCTACATAACGGTTAGCGACATCGGCTAAGGTCATGATTTCACGAATAGCTTTACTAAACTCACGCGTTTCGTAGGCGTTAGCTATCACTTCTGCTTTATCCGCAAACTGTTGGTATAACTCAGGCTCAGCAAACTCTGCGGCTAACATGCCATCGAATTTCTTGCTGACAAAGCCGGCATTACGTGACGCTAAGTTAACCAGTTTGTTGACCACATCTGAGTTAACACGTTGCACAAAGTCATCAAGGTTTAAGTCTAAATCATCCACGCGGCTAGAAAGTTTAGCAGTGTAGTAATAACGTAAACACTCTGGCTCAAGGTGTTTTAAATAGGTTGACGCATTAATGAACGTGCCTTTTGATTTAGACATTTTCTCACCGTTAACGGTGACATAACCATGCACGTTTACTGCCGTCGGCTTGCGAAAACCTGAACCTTCAAGCATGCCGGGCCAGAATAGGCAGTGGAAGTTAACGATGTCTTTACCAATGAAATGATAAAGCTCGGCATCGCTTTTTGCAGACCAATAATCATCAAAATTAAGGCCGTCAGTACGATCACATAGATGCTTAAATGAGCCCATATAGCCGATAGGAGCATCTAGCCAGACGTAGAAAAATTTGCCTGCAGCGCCGGGGATTTCAAAGCCGAAGTAGGGGGCGTCACGGGTGATATCCCATTGCTTTAATCCGGTTTCAAACCATTCTTCTAATTTATTTGCTACCTCATCTTGTACTGCGTCTGAGCGTACCCAGCCTTTTAACATGTCGGTGAATTGCGGCAGGTCGAAGAAGAAATGCTCGGTGTCTTTCATGACCGGCGTGGCACCGGATACAGTTGAGCGTGGATCAATCAGCTCAGTAGAGCCATAGGTTGCGCCACACGAGTCACAATTATCGCCATATTGATCCGGCGCTTTACATTTTGGGCAAATACCGCGCACAAAACGCTCAGGCAAGAACATTTCTTTCTCCGGATCGTATAATTGAGAAATCGTGCGACTGCTAATATAGCCTTTACCTTTGAGCTGTTCATAAATGTAAGCAGATAGCTCTCGGTTTTCTTCACTATGAGTGCTGTGATAGTTGTCAAAGCTGATATTAAAGCCAGCAAAATCACGTTGATGCTCTTTGCTTACTTGGGCAATCATGGTTTCAGGCTCAATTCCCAGCTCTTGTGCTTTTAACATCACTGGCGTGCCATGGGCATCGTCTGCACAAATAAAGTGAACTTGATTGTCACGCATTCGTTGGTAACGCACCCATACATCCGCTTGGATGTGCTCTAACATGTGACCTAAATGAATTGAGCCGTTTGCATAAGGCAAGGCGCAGGTAACTAAAATTTTGCGTGCTTGATTCGCCATAATATCCGTACTAACTTCCAGTGATTAATCTGAGTTGAATGTTACCTAATAGAGGCTATAAATCCCAGTGATGACATGAAAATAGCGGGATTTTTGCTACACTGGCGCAAATTTCCAGCGAAGTGATCAATATGGACGGTAAATTAGATAGAGCAATGGCGGTATTAGCTGCCTCGGGCGGTAATGAACTTATCAAAACCTTGCATTCCCGAGGTGCTTTTAAATTGAGCGACGGCCTTTTAACGTTGAGAAAGCCGTTTTATGCGCCCACATGGTTTGACACCTTAAAAGCAAAAACGCAGGTAAAATTGGCCGCACTTGGTATAACGTTACATTGCCAGAATCAAGTTGCTACCTTGCAGTCTAATATTGCCAGCCCCATTGCAGGCATTAAAAATGTGTTGGTAGTTGCTTCAGGAAAAGGCGGCGTTGGTAAATCCACCGTGTCGGTAAATCTCGCGTTGGCGCTTGCTGTGAAAGGGGCAAAAGTAGGCATTCTTGATGCTGATATTTATGGCCCGTCGATGCCATTAATGTTGGGACAGTCAGAAGCAAAACCGGAAAGCCATGATGGCAAAACTATGTTACCCATTAAGGCCCATGGTGTGGTAGCCAATAGTATTGGTTTTTTAGTGGATAAAAACGATGCCACGGTTTGGCGCGGACCTATGGCCAGTAAAGCACTAGCGCAAATTTTGCGTGAAACCCAATGGGGTGAACTCGATTACTTAGTGGTGGATATGCCACCAGGAACCGGGGATATTCAATTAACCATGGCACAACAAGTGCCAGTTACCTCTGCATTGATAGTGACCACGCCGCAAAATGTCGCATTGGCAGACGCCACTAAAGGCATCAATATGTTTACAAAAGTAAATGTACCTGTGCTCGGGCTGGTGGAAAACATGAGTATGCATGTGTGCAGTCAATGTGGTCATGAAGAAGCTATTTTTGATCAAGGCGGTGGCGTCACGTTGGCTCATGCGCATAACAGTGAATGCCTAGCGCAATTGCCACTACACCGACAATATCGTGAAGATACCGACGCGGGGACGCCAACGGTCATCAAATCGCCAGATTCACCATTAAGCCAAGCCTATCTTGAGTTAGCAGAAAAGGTTGCCATAAAGTTGTATCAAGATTGTGCGTTAGGTGTACAGACAATTTCTGTTGTTTCAGTTGATTAGAGCCTATATAGGGGCGGAGTAGTTAAATAACAGTAGAAGCTGCTGTAAACTTGACTTGCCCCAAACAGATCTAACTTTCTATAATAAAAGAGATATTCCTTATTACCTTAACCACATAATGAGCCCCCATGTCTAGCGATCAAAATGAAGCGGTTATTATCGCCATTGCAGGTGCATCAGCCTCAGGTAAGAGCCTGATAGCACAAACTATTTATAGAAAATTGAGAAAGGACTTTAGCTCACAAGAGATAGGTGTTATCTCAGAGGATAGATATTATCGAGATCAAACTCATCTGCCGATGGAGCAGCGGGTGTTAACCAATTATGATCACCCTAATGCCATGGAGCATGAGTTGTTGGTTAAACACTTAACAGCACTCAAAACGGGTCAAGCTGTTGAATTACCGAATTATTCCTATACAGAGCATACCCGTATGGCGGAAACGACAGAGTTTAAGCCAAAAAAAGTCATTATTCTTGAAGGTATTCTATTATTGAATGTACCGGAATTACGTGAATTGATGCATACCAGTGTGTTTATGGATACGCCATTGGATATTTGCTTGATTCGACGTTTGAAAAGGGATGTGGCTGAACGGGGACGTTCAATGGAATCTGTGTTGGCCCAGTATCAAGCCACGGTGCGACCAATGTTTATGCAATTCATTGAACCATCGAAACAATATGCTGATATCATAGTGCCTCGAGGCGGTAAAAATGTGATTGCAATAGACTTGTTAACAGCTCGCATTCGTCAATTTTTGAAGAATTAATAATCGCATATTTGCACTTAGGTTCTTGCCCATGTTAATGGGCGTTTTAAGAGAAGTGCTGATGCGTTTAGTTATTTCCAACTAATACTCGCTAGATATTGAAAAGGACCATAATGAAAAAACTCCTCTATGCCTTTGTAGCCATCGTGCTATTAATTATCATTGCTATCGTCACCATCACCAGTTTAGTGGACACCGACCGGGTGAAAGCGATGCTGTCGGAACAGGTAAAGTCGACAACTGGTGCTGATTTAGTGGTGTCGGGCGATCTGTCGTGGCGCTTTTTCCCTAGCTTAGGTTTTACGTTGGGCCAAACAGAATTGCGTAATGCAGCCGGCTACTCAGAGCAAAACTTGATTGAGTTTAAAAGTGCGAGCATGGACTTGGCAGTTAAACCTTTGTTCGACAGAAAAATTGAAGTTGGTCAAGTAACCTTTTCTGGCGTGAAAATTAATATTTTGACCAAAGCTAACGGTGAAACGAATGTCGATGAATTTAGCCAAGGTATCACCGAGCAAAACAAAGAACAATCCACTAAAGAGCAACCAACAGAGCCGAATCAACTGAGCGAAAGACCTGAATTCAGCATCAGTGTTGCGGGGATTAATATTGAGCAAGGTCAGTTGTTATTACGTGATGAAGTGAGTAAAAAGCAGCAGTTAGTCTCAAATATTGACTTTAGTACTTCTGACATTGCTTTAGAAAAAGCCATTCCCGTTAGTGTATCAGCTGATTACGCGGAGCAAGGGCTGGTAGCGAGATTCGAAAGTAGTTTTAACTTATTGGTTAACGCCCAGCTTGATGTTTTAACTATCACAACTATGCAGACTAAGGCTGAATTAGCAGGGGACGCCATTCCAAAGGGGCAGCAAACCATTCAAATGGATGCAGATTTACGTTATGAGCTAGGTAATAATTTAGCAACAATAACGAATCTGAAGCTAAATGCTTTTGCCCATGAGCTAACAGGCAGTGCTTCTGTGCAGCAAGCTAAGATCCCCAAAATTCGTTTTAATCTTTCGTCTGAGCAACTGGATGTAGATAATTTGTTGGCCCAGTTTACTGACTCAAATCAATCAACCACCGCGCAACCAGCAGCCACTGAAGAAACAGCCAAGGAAACAGAGCAAGCTAAATCGCCAGCATCAACCGATCTATCCATTTTGTCAGCAATTGATTTATTGGGTGATTTGTCCATCAGTAACGTTGCTGTATCAAATGCACAAATTGAACAAGTTAAAATGCAGGCCAAAATTAGCCAAGGCATTGCACAATTGTCAGGCATTCAAGCGCAACTTTATCAAGGCCAGTTAAAGGGCAATCTAACCCTTAATGGTAAGACTAAGGTGCCTACGTTTAAAGTGCAGCAAACTTTAACGGGCGTGCAAGTAAGACCATTAATGACGGCTGTTGCAGAAATGGACAAATTGGCGGGCACGATGAATGCTAGTATTAATCTGACTGGTACAGGGTTAACGGATCCTCAAATCAGAAAAAGTCTGGCTGGTGAAGCCAAGCTGAAGTTTACTGATGGCGCGTTACACGGCATTAATATTGCGCAAATGGTACGCAAAGGAAAAGCGCAGCTCAAAGGTCAAAGTGTTGATGAGGTGGCGGAAAAGAAAACCGACTTTTCAGCACTTACTGGCAGTTTCCAAATTGGTAAAGGTGTGGCACGCACGCAAGATATCAAGATGGAATCCCCCGCACTGCGGGTAAATGGTAAAGGTCATACCAATTTAGTCAGTGAGAGTTTGGATTTTCTTGTTGATGTCACTGTAGTGGGTTCTTTGAAAGGGCAAGGTGGTAAGTCAGAAGACGAGTTGGCAGGCTTTAACGTGCCAATAAAAGTTTCAGGATCTTGGCAAGCGCCTGCTTTCGCACTAGACATGGAAGCGTTACTGAAGCAGGAAATGAAACAGCATGGCGAGCAGTTAAAAGAGAAGCTCGAGCAAGCTATCGATGACAAAGTGAAAGATGAAGGCGCCAAAGAGTTACTGAAAAAATTACCCCTTAAAGGTTTATTTAATTAATACACGAGGCATTCATGGTTAAAAAAATCCTAGTCGTTTGTTTGGGAAACATATGCCGCTCTCCTACTGGGGAGGCTGTGCTGCGTCATAAGGCTAAACTGCGAGGATTTGATTTGGTGATTGACTCAGCGGGGACCATTGCGGCTCACGCCGGCGAAGGGCCGGATAGTCGCAGTGTGATAGCTGGTGAATCAAGGGGTTATCAGTTTACTGGGATTTATTCACGTAAAATCAGCGTCGATGATTTTGCTGAATTTGATTTGATCTTGGCTGCTGATAAGCAAAACTTGAGAGATTTAACAGCCATCTGTCCAGTTGACCAACAGCACAAGTTAGCTTTATTTTTGAGTTTTGCCAATGGTGATGTCGCAGAAATACCTGACCCATACTACGGCGGAGCTGGGGGGTTTAACAAAGTGATTGATTTGATTGAGCAAGCCAGTGACAGTTTGCTTGATTATCTGCAACACACGAAGGTGCAAACTAAGTCTGCGTTATAATAACATCAAGCCAGCCAGACTGGCTTGATGTAACATACCTAGAATGACGTACGTCGGTATTGGCGATACTCTGGTCGCCAAAATTGATTGATTAGTTCTTGATCTAACACTTCTTCCGCAACAGGTAAGGCCAGACCATCTTCAATGGCTTGCATCGCAACCGCTTTAGCGATTTTTTTGCTGACCGTTTGTATTTCAGCTAGCGGTGGTAACAGGCCATCCGTTTCTTGGTAAGCCATTGACGCATCGGCCAATGCTTGGCTAGCTGCCATTAACATATTGTCACTGATTGATTTAGCGGCAACCGCTAACACGCCAAGTCCTATACCGGGGAAAATATAGCTGTTATTACACTGCGATATTTCAATGGTTTGTTCTTGGTATACCACCGGCGGGAATGGACTGCCCGTCGCTACGATTGCTTTCCCTTGGCTCCAATGAATGATATCTGACGGCGTGCCTTCAACCCGTGACGTTGGGTTGGATAAGGGGAGTACGATCGGTTGTGGAGTATTAACGCAAAGTTGTTCGATGATTTCTTGTGTAAACAGCCCAGGTTGGCCACTAACGCCTATTAATACGGTAATTTTGCCTTGTTCGACTACCTGCTGTAAGCCCAATGGAGCGGGCGTCGGCCAGTTGGAAATACGTGTTTTGGCTTGCACTAATGGCTGTTGGAAGCCTTGTAAATTAGGCATGTCATCGGTTAATAGGCCATATCGGTCAACCATAAATACTTGGGATCTTGCTTGTTGCTCAGACAAGCCTTCACGTTGCATTTGTTTTACAATGTGCTCTGCGATGCCACAGCCTGCTGAGCCAGCCCCGAGAAAGGCGATGTTTTGCTCACTGAGCTTTTGCCCTTTGTTTTGACATGCTGCTATCAATGTGCCGACCGAAACCGCCGCTGTGCCTTGAATGTCATCGTTAAAGCAGCACAGTTGGTTGCGGTATTTTTGCAGTAAGGGGGTGGCATTAGCTTGTGCAAAGTCTTCAAATTGCAATAACACTTCTGGCCAGCGACGTTTTACTGCCTGAATAAATTCGTCAACAAACTCGGCATACTGTTCACCATCAATGCGTGGATTACGCCAGCCCATGTACATAGGATCGCTGAGTAACTGTGTATTGTTAGTACCAACATCGAGCACTATGGGTAAACAATAGGCTGGGCTAATACCACCACAAGCAGTGTAAAGAGCCAGTTTTCCTATTGGAATACCCATTCCCCCAATGCCTTGGTCGCCAAGACCTAAGATCCGCTCGCCATCTGTTACGACGATCACTTTTACATTTTGCTTGGTCGCATTTTGCAGCATGTCGTCTATCTTGTCGCGCTCTGGATAGGAGATAAAAAGACCCCGTTTACGGCGATATATTTTAGAAAACTTCTGACACGCAAGGCCAACCGTTGGCGTATAAATCAGCGGCATGATCTCTTCAAGATGATGATCAATCAGACGGTGAAACAGGGTTTCATTGGTATCTTGAATGTTACGTAAATAAATGTGCTTGTCTAAGTCTGATTTAAAGGAGGAAAACTGCTGGTAAGCCCTTGCGGCTTGCTCTTCAATGGTTTCAATATTGTGCGGCAATAAACCAGTTAAATTAAAACTGTCGCGCTCTTCTTGAGAGAATGCACTGCCTTTATTGAGTAAAGATGTTTCCAGCAATGCAGGGCCAGCAAAGGGAATGTATAACGGGCGTTGAAATGGCATAGGTATGGCTCAAAGTTATGAATAAAGTAGCTCTATAGCTTGGTTATTTATTGTGCCGAATAACCAAGCATTTACAACTGTTAAATTGTTTAGCCTTATCAAAATTGGGGTATAAACGGACCTCTAGACGATGATCTCGCCTCCATTTTTTGTGCCAAACTGGATTAACGTGGCTTTGAGGTTGTCCATATCAATGGGTTTGGCTATGTGTGCGTTAAAGCCAATTTCGATGGCATAAATTTTTTCATCTTGCATCACATCTGCAGTGAGCGCAATGATTGGGAGATCAATAAACTCGGGGATTTGTCGAATGACTTTAGTTGCTTCATAGCCATCTAGTATAGGCATTTGACAATCCATCAATACGATATCAAAGGCTTGTTGTTTAACCGCATCGATAGCTTGCTGTCCGTCGGATACAACAACAGGCTCGATAGCAAAATTATTGAGCATACCTTTGATAACCATTTGGTTTACCATGTTATCTTCGGCGACAAGGACGGCTAACTGTGACAGAGGTGTGGTATTTGGCTTGATTGATTGATCCACTTTTGGTGGCTCACAGGTTGCTAGCGGTATCGTTAAGCAAAAGCATGAGCCTTCACCAATTTGGCTTTCAACAGTAAGCTTACCTTGCATTAACTCGGTTAAACGTTTGCTGATGGCTAAACCTAACCCAGTACCGCCAAAACGACGAGAAGTCGATGAATCCGCTTGAGTAAAGGCTTTAAACAAATTAGCTTGTTGTGTTTTAGATATGCCAATGCCGCTGTCTTTGACACTGATGATTAATGCTGATGTGTTTTCTTGGTAGTTAGTCAACTCTGCAGATAATTCAATCAAACCTTGTTCGGTAAATTTAAACGCATTTGAACACAGGTTCATTAATACCTGTTCTAAGCGTAAAGGGTCACCGATAAACCATTGGTCTTCATCGACATGATTAACGACTCGCCAAGTTAATGATTTATTAATTACACTTGGTTCAAACAGCGTTTGCATGCTGGATAATATGGTCTGTAAATTGAAAGGGATAGACTCGAGCTCAAGCTTGTTGGCTTCGATTTTAGCTATATCTAATATGTCGTTAATGATGTTGAGTAAAGCGGAAGATGATTGCTGGGTTTTAGCCAGATAGGTTTTTATTTCTTCTTTATCATCACTTAACTCAGCCAATTGGGTGAAACCTATTACGGCATTGAGTGGGGTTCGTATTTCATGGCTCATATGGGCTAGAAAACGACTTTTTGCCTGATTGGCATTATCTGATTCTTGCTTTGCTTTTTCTAATTCAATGGTGCGGGCTTGCACCATTAAATCAAGACTGTGGCGACGATTATTCATCAACAAAATTAATAACATAACAAATGCAATGATAATGAGTTGGATGATTAAAAGCAGTTGTGACCATTGACTTTGGTATTGCTGAACAAAGCTGGATTTAATTGCTAGGTTAAGACGCCAAGTTTGTCCGGCGACATTAAAGTAAATGACTTGTGGCTCACTCGCTACAGCGGCAGGGCCTTCGGTATGGTTGATAAATGGCTTGTTGGCACCTTCCTCATATAGTTGATAATTAAATATTGAGGAATGCGTGGTATTGAAGGCCTGATCTATCATAGGTTGTACCAAGAAAACACCGGTCGCATAGCCACTTGGAGTGTGATCATCATTTTTCGTGCCGTGTTGATAGACAGGCGCAAATAATAAGTAACCTGGCTCAGGGATCACAGATTGAACCAATCGAATAATGGGTGTGGCGATGGGGCGGTAGGGCAATAGTTCGCTATTGAGAGCTGATTTACGAGCTGGATCTGAAAAAACATTAAAGCCAATAGCAGCTTCATTGCCTTGCTCTGGGTAAATTAATCCTATTACGACAATCGGATCATCAGGTTGTAGAGGGGCTCCTTTAACGCTGATTTCTCTTTTATAGTAACTGCTTATTTGCTGCTCTACTTCCTTTTGGCGTGAGGCGGGCACTAAAAGATTCCAAGATAACGCTTTGACACCTGATTGTTGCGCGATGAGTTTACTGGCAAATTGATTAAAGTTATGTCGACTAATATGAGTGGTATTATTTAGATAGCTGGATAAAACTTGAACGGTTGATATGCTGTTATTGAACTGTCGATATAAGCTGTTTTCAAGTACTTTCATTTCTTTTTTAGCTAGCATAAAAGCATTTTGTTGACTGTTGTGGACAAAAAACAAAGTCGTAAATGAAGCTGATATAAACAGCACCGTGGCGGTAAGTAAGATCAAACTACGTGATTTTTTAGTCTGACTATCGAGTTGATTCAAATGGAGTAGAGAAAGTAACAAGGGCGTCGCGATCAATACCCCCAGTGAATCTCCTAACCACCAGTTTAATACGTTGCGCCAATGATGTGCAAAGTCATAGTAGGGATTGAATAAACTCAGAGCATAAACGCCGATATTGCTGGAAATAAGGTTAATCAGTAGGCCAACAATTAAAATAAAGGCGATCACTTTTAAGTCTGACCGGCAGTGCAGGGGGCTACCAATCCAATAAAGAAGTATGCTGGCGCCAACCAGCGCTTGTATTGTTGCACCCGATGCAATCATGCCCACCTCAAGCATTAAGTCGAAGGTGACGTCTGCCGGGCTAAGTGGAAAGTGACTGTATAAGTTAAAGCTTATTGATGCGATAAATACGGCTGGTACAAACCGCCAGCGCCAGACATAACAACCGTACAAGGCAATACCAGCGGGCAACCAAACAGGCACGACTTGTGACTGAGAAAAGAAATCCGCAAGTAATACGCCACAGAAGAAATAACTCAGGCAAAGAGCAAGGTATAGTACAATATTGCGTGAATAGACTGAGATGGAAACCAATTCAAGCCCTTATTATAGTGAGTAAATAGCAATAATTAGCTCAATGATAGATGAGAAAGGGGCATAAAGCAGGCAGGTAACCATATATTTTAATAGATAAAAATGTTCTGGAGTGATAAATGAATATTTGGGTTGATGCAGATGCTTGCCCGGTGGTAATTAAAGAAATAATTTTTCGAGCTGCGCAAAGAGCGAGTATTCATACTACCTTAGTGGCTAATGCCAGTATGCCAACACCTCCTTCGCCTTATTTGCATACGCTACAGGTTGCTTCCGGTTTTGATGTTGCCGATGATGAAATTGTTGTGCGGGTTGATAATGGGGATATTGTGATCACTGCGGATATTCCATTAGCTGATGAAGTGATTAGCAAAGGTGCTTGGGTATTAAGCCCAAGAGGTGAGCTGTTGACAAAAGAAAACATTCGCCAGCGCTTAAATATGCGCGATTTTATGGACACGCTACGTAGCAGTGGCGTTCAATCGGGTGGGCCTGCACCATTGAATAATAAAGATAAAATGGCCTTTGCTAATGGCCTTGATAAATTGATTAGCCAGTATCAGCGCCGTAGCAAGTAAAGGAGGGAGATGTATCGCCGGGGGCCAGTGCGCTCAGGCACAATACCTGAGCGCAAATAACATTAGCCTAAGCTATCTGTCATAACTTTATAGTTTGGATCTTCAATCATATTCACCTCAACCAGATCGCCAGCTCGCGTGAGTAATTGACGACACTCAGGACTTAGGTGTTTAAGATGCAACGTTTTTCCTTGATTGATATAGCGTTCAGCAAGGGTATCAATAGCTTCAAGAGCCGAGTGGTCTACCACGCGTGAACCAGCAAAGTCGATGATCACATCCTTGGGGTCGTTTTTAACATCAAACAGAGCGAGAAAGTGACTGACTGAGCCAAAAAATAATGGGCCGTGAAGTTGGTAAATTTTATGCTCTGTATCAGGTTGAGAGCTATCAGCATAGATGTGTTTAGCGTGTTGCCAAGCAAACACTAAGGCTGACACTATTACGCCGACAAATACCGCGATAGCTAAGTCAGTAAATACTGTTACCACTGTTACGAGTACAATCACAAAGGCATCATGCTTTGGCACTTTACGCATCACTTTAAAAGAAGCCCATTCAAAAGTGCCTAATACCACAATGAACATGACGCCTACTAAAGCGGCCAACGGCACGACTTCAATTACACTTGATGCAAACAGGATAAAGGCAAGTAAGCCTAACGCTGCGGTGATCCCAGATAAACGACCACGGCCACCGGAATTGATGTTGATCATCGACTGACCGATCATGGCACAACCGCCCATGCCGCCAAACACGCCATTTGTCATGTTCGCGACACCTTGCGCGACACATTCTTTATTGCTGTTACCGTGAGTATCTGTCATTTCATCGATCACGGTTAATGTGAGTAAGGATTCAATTAAACCCACCGCCGCTAAGATCAGTGAATAGGGCAAAATGATTTGTAATGTTTCCCAAGATAGCGGCACCTCAGGTAATGCAAAACTCGGCAATGAACCTTGTACCGTTGCATTAATATCACCTGTCATATTGATCAGATAGTCTTGAACGTTTCGGGTATCTAAATCAAATCCGATAGCGATTAATGTTACTGTGGCAATCGCGACTAATGATGATGGGACTGCGGTGGTTAGTTTAGGTAAAAGGTGAATGATAGCCATGGTGAGAAGGATCAAAGCAATCATAATACTGAGCTGCTCAGTTGCTAGCCATTGGTAGATATTATCGCCGTTTTCATCAACGCCAATCTTCTCTTTAAATTGACCAAACTGGGCTAAGAAAATGACGATGGCCAAGCCGTTAACAAATCCTATCATTACCGAGTGCGGCACAATACGGATAAATTTACCAAGGCGAAATATACCCGCTAAAATTTGCAGCAGGCCGGTGAGTAAAACCGCAGCAAAAAGGTATTGCACGCCATGACTGGCAACCAGTGACACCATCACCACCGCCATGGCGCCAGTAGCACCGGAAATCATTCCAGGTCGACCGCCAAAAACCGCAGTAATTAACCCCACCATAAAGGCAGCATAAAGGCCAATCATCGGGTCGACACCAGCGACAAAGGCAAACGCTACCGCCTCAGGGACAAGGGCGAGGGCAACTGTAAGGCCAGACAAAACGTCATTCTTCACGCTGACCTTAGTAAATTTGGGGAACTCAAACATGCTGTAAATCTTCTTTTTCTGAGGGTGAGGTTAATATCACATCAACCAAATTTTAGATGAAAAAAGACCGCCTAATGCGGTCTTTTTCGTTTAACGCTAACAGTGCATTTTATGACTGCTGTGGTCGGCTCATCTCGCTAGTTGCACTGCTTGAAGCATTTAAGCTACCAGCTTGCTTAACCGATTTAGTGATAGGCGCTCGACTAGCTGCAATACGTGTTGCTACTTTAGGTGCATTAGAAGGTGCAAAATTTGGCTTAGTCATGCCAGATGTTGCGTGTCCTTTTGCTAGAATCACTGGCTTAGCTGCCGCCATTTTTTCTGTTGATGCTGCTTTGGGTGTTGCCACCACTTCGCTAGCAATAGTTGTTTCTGGCTGTGGTGAAATAGGAGCGGCGCTTGCTACTGCTGCAGGCATGGCAGAGCTCTCTTGCACCACAGATTCCGTTTTAGCTTCCACCTTAACTGAATTTTTAGCTTCATCAATTGTTGGCGCTTTTTCTGCTTCGGTCACCTTCACTTCTGTGTCAGCTGGTGCAGGTTGTGGTTGTGAAACAGCAGATGCTGAGTCTATATTGGCTGCTTCAGCAGGCTTAGATTCAACCTTAGATGGCTCAGCTTGTTCCGCTTGCTCAGGGTAACGAGATACAACGGGATCATCTGTTTTATTCTCAGCGGCTATATCTGCATTGCTACCTTCTTGCTCACGCTGGTCACTAAAACGTTTGCGACGATAGTTACCAGTGCGAAGGTGGCGCGGGGTACGACGAGAACGTTTACCTTCATCTTCAGTTTTCTCAACTTCTGCTGTTTCAGTCGTTACTGTTTCAGTCGTTGGCTCAACAACCGGTTGTGACTCTGGTTGTTGTGGTGCAACGGTATCGGCCGGCTGAGCTTCTACCACGGGAGTTGCCGTGTTGGTTGGCTCAGTGACTGATTCGGCCGATTGTTCAGTAACAGGATCTTTGGCAGCGAGAGCTTGCTCTTGTATCTGTTTTTTCTTGATTGGCTTACGGCGCGGTTTTTTCTCTGGCTGTGGCGTAGCTTGTGCCGCTTCAACATTAGCTTGCTCTGCCGAGACGTCAGACGTTTCAGTAGACTCTTGTTTTACACGTACTTTCTTGCGCATATTTCGGCGCTGACGACGTTCGGCAACGACTTGCTCTTTGTCGTTCTTGCCTTCGGTACGCTCTTGACGTTGACGCTGTGGTTTTTCTTGACGTTCAGCTTTGGCTGGTTGCCCTTGGTTTTCGTTTTCTAGTTGGTCGGGTTTAGCCTTAGCGCGGCGTTTTGGACGTTCACTTCGTTCCGTGCGATCATTCCCATTTCGCTCGCCTTGACCTTCATTACGACGGTTGCGACGGCGTGAGTCGTTATTACGACGTGCGCGCTGCGGTTTATCTTCTTTAGTTTTGTTTTCTGTTGTTTGCTTTTTCTCTTCAACCACAGGCTCTGCTGGGGCAAAGAAGTCGCCAATTGCTTTAAACAAACGGCTAAATAAAGACGTTGGTTGAGGAGCCACTTTTGCTGTTGGAGCCGGCGGCTTATCTGCTACTGTAGTCGGCTCATTGCTAGTAACAAAACCATGTACAGCAGGCTCTTCGGTTGAACGATGTGAGCTAATTTGGCCTGGCTGATATACCTCAGCAGTACGCTCTAAACTATTGTAATCAATCACTTCAACTTCATCGTTTTTACGTAAACGAGAAACTTCAAAGTGCGGTGATTGCAGGTTTTCATTTGGAATGATGTAAACTTCAACATTGTGGCGTTTTTCAATTTTGGCCACCGCGCGACGTTTTTCATTCAGCAAATAAGCTGCCACAGCAACAGGCACCATTGCTTGAATTTGTACTGTGTTTTCTTTAATCGCTTCTTCTTCAATCAGGCGAAGAATGGCCAGAGCCAGTGATTCATTATCACGAATGGTACCTTGGCCATTACAGCGAGGACAAACGTGAGAAGCAGATTCACCTAATGAAGGGCGTAGACGCTGACGCGACATTTCCATCAAACCAAAACGAGAGATGCGACCAAGTTGAACCCGCGCACGGTCTTGACGTACTGCATCGCGCATACGGTTTTCAACTTCACGTTGATGGCGTACTGGTGACATGTCGATGAAGTCAATAACAACTAAACCACCTAAGTCACGTAGACGTAATTGACGGGCAATTTCGTCTGCAGCTTCTAGGTTCGTATTTAGTGCTGTTTCTTCGATATCACCGCCGCGGGTAGAGCGTGCGGAGTTGATATCAATGGACGTCAAGGCTTCGGTTGGGTCGATAACAATTGAGCCACCAGAAGGCAGACGAACCTCACGTTGGAAAGCCGACTGAATCTGGCTCTCTACTTGATAGTGAGTGAACATAGGTGACTCTAATTGATAGAGTTTTACGCGACTTAAAAAGTCAGGACGAACCATGGCAATATGCTGTTTAGCAAGCTCGTAAGTCTTTCCGTGATCAATTAAGATTTCGCCAATGTCGCGACGTAAATAGTCACGAATAGCGCGAACAATGACGTTTGATTCACGATGAAGTAGACAAGGCGCTGCGCGTTTATCCGACTCTTCGGTAATGTGTGACCAGTGGTTGATCAACATTTTCAAATCATGCTCAAGCTCTTCTGCAGACTTGCCTACACCTGCTGTGCGCACGATTAACCCCATGCCATCAGGCAAGGTGATATTACTTAGCGCATCTTTCAGTTGAGTGCGTTCGTCACCTTCAATGCGGCGAGAGATCCCCCCAGCACGAGGATTATTTGGCATTAATACTAGGTAAGAGCCCGCTAAACTGATAAAAGTGGTGAGCGCTGCACCCTTGTTACCACGCTCTTCTTTATCAACTTGAATGATGACTTCTTGGTTTTCTTTTAATACTTCTCGAATATTCGGACGACCTTTGTAAGAGTAGTCTTTTGGGAAGTAATTTTTGGCAATTTCTTTAAGTGGAAGGAAACCATGACGTTCTGCACCGTATTCAACGAATGCTGCTTCTAAACTCGGTTCAATGCGGGTGATTTTACCTTTATAGATGTTGGCTTTCTTTTGATCGTGTCCAGGGCTTTCTATATCTAAATCATACAAAGTTTGCCCATCAACTAGGGCAACGCGCAACTCTTCTGCTTGAGTTGCGTTAATTAACATTCTTTTCATTTTTTACTCTATTAAATTCGGTGTCATAAATCGCCGCACCCTTTGGCTGCTTGGCCCCGGGTCGTTAGCATGGATGCAACCTCACGGTTGGAATGCATGGGGCGCTGTTTCGGCTACATAAAACCTTTTGACTGTTTTATAGTGGTTTTATGCTAATTTGCCTAGCAGGCTCGTTCTCTTCTCGGAATGCGACGCTGTTACAGCTGTTTCATTACTGCTTAAAATTTTTCAGCCTGTATTTTTTGATTTTTACCGTTTTGGCGGGAAAAACCTGCCGATTATCCCATTTTATTAGTGTTTTTAGCAAGGTATTATTTCTATTTGATCTGGCTGCGCTTCTGGTAGAATGCGCGCCATGAATGAATTATATAAAACAGTCCAGTTCCTTGACATCGACGATGAATATCAAGGCCAGCGGATAGACAATTTTCTTATTGCGCGTTTAAAAGGTGTGCCGAAAAGCTTGGTGTACCGTATTGTGCGTAAGGGTGAAGTGCGGGTAAACAAAAAGCGGGTTAAACCGGAATACAAGTTGCTTGTGGGAGATGTGGTTCGAGTTCCACCGCTACGCGTAGCTGAAGCCGATGCGCCGCCTTCGGTTAAGTTAAACAAAGTTGCCGCCCTTGAGTCGCAAATTTTATTTGAAGATGACTGGTTGATTGTGCTTAACAAACCTTCTGGTTTGGCTGTGCATGGTGGCAGTGGCTTAAGCTTTGGCGTGATTGAAGGATTACGGGCATTGCGACCACAATGCCGCTTTCTTGAACTAGTACACCGGATTGACCGAGATACATCAGGTTGCCTATTAATTGCTAAAAAGCGCAGTGCATTACGTTCGTTACATGAGCAGTTACGTAATAAAACCATGCGCAAGCGTTATCATGCATTAGTGCAAGGGTCGTGGCCAAAATCTATTCGTGTTGTCACTGAGCCATTGTTAAAAAAGGCAGAACAGTCCTTAGTGCAGGTACATCCAGAAGGTAAGGCAAGTGAAACTCGGTTTAAAATTTTGCAGCGTTATCAGCACTGCACCTTAGTAGAAGCAAGCCCAGTAACTGGACGAACCCATCAAATTCGTGTGCACACGGCTTGCAATAGTCACCCGATTGCCGGTGATGATAAATACGGTGATGATGTGTTTGCCGCAGAGATGAAAAAACAAGGATTAACAAGGTTGTTCTTACATGCTGCTCAACTGGATTTTTTTCATCCTGGCATTGAACAAACAATGACAGTAGAAGCGCCACTGAGCCCTGAATTGGTCGCTGTGTTAGGTCAGTTAAAAAGAGCTTAATAGTGTAAGCGCTTTTTAACATCGTTTAACTGCTGGCTAAGGAAATTAAATCACCCTTAGTCCAGCTTCATCTAATATCTCTATTAATGAAATCAGCGGTAAGCCAATTAAGCTATTTGGGTCTCTTCCTTCAAGCCTACCGAATAAACTAATGCCAAACCCTTCACTTTTAAAGCTGCCAGCGCAGTCATAAGGCTGTTCGACCGTCAAATAATGGTCGATCATTTCATCGGTTAATTGACGAAAGTGGACAATGTAAGGTTCCACTAGTGAGGTTACCTGCTGTGTTTCACTGTCTATCACCGCAAGACCAGTATAAAAAGTGACTTTATTTCCACTGGCAGCTTTTAATTGGGCAAATGCATTTTCATAGTTACCCGGTTTGCCAAGAATGTCGCCATGACTAACACAGACCTGATCTGAGCCAATGATAATGGCATTGGAGTGCTGTTTAGCGATGACCTGTGCTTTTGCGATGGCTAAGCGTTCGACAAGCTCTAATGCGGTTTCATTAGCTAGGGGCGTTTCATCAGTATCTGGTTTAGCCGTGCTAAAAGGAAGGTTTAGCTTTTCCAGTAACGCTTTTCGGTATGGCGACGTTGAAGCCAAAATAAGTTTTTTGTTCATTTTAGAATCATTCTGTTAGGGTGTTTTAGGCTATTGTATTTTAACCTGTGAGCAGAAAGCGAGAATAAGCGGAAAAAAGAGGTTTTTCCTTTGACTCTATTTCACCGAATCTATATTATGCGCGCCTTATGCAAAGACTTAAGATTCAAATTAGCGTTGACCCTGTTCGCGCTGCTCAAAAAAAACTGGATATTCAGGGCATTGTTCCTGCATCCAACTTGAGTAGACTTGCAGAATCAACAAAAGGTATTTGCAATGATATTGAAACAAACTTGAGTTTCGATTTCGATCTGCAGAAGCTGCCTACTATTCGTGGGACGGCCGAAGTAGACGTAATACTTGAGTGTCAGAGGTGCTCAGACGCATTTCAGTATACTTGTAAAGCTGAGTTTTTATACACACCTGTGCGCTTCGGTGCAGAGGATACCGATTTACCTAGCGCTTACGATATCATTGAACGTGATGAAGAAGGTGAGATAAACCTTCATCAGCTTGTAGAAGATGAATTGATTCTTAACCTGCCACTGATTGCTATGCATGATGTTGCAGATTGTGGACTCAAAGAATTTGATACCTCATTCGGTGAAATTGTAGAAGAAGAGCGCGTTAACCCATTTGCAGTTTTAGAATCTCTAAAACGCAAAAGTAAGTAAGGAGTCAGCCATGGCTGTTCAAAAGAGCAAAAAATCTCGTTCTAAGCGCGGTATGCGTCGTTCACATGATGCACTAGTACCTACACAACTTTCTGTAGATGCTACTTCTGGTGAGTTACACCTACGTCACCATGTAACTGCTGACGGTTACTACCGTGGCCAAAAAGTAGTTAACCTGTAAGGTTATCTGCATTGCACGATCTGACGATCGCGCTAGATGCCATGGGGGGCGACTTCGGCCCCCAGGTTTCGGTGCCTGCAGCCCAGCAGGCACTAAATTTGTTTCCTCAATTGCATCTTATTTTAGTTGGTAACCTGGCTGAAATAGATCCTCTGATCCAACAATATCATCTGCTTCAACACCCAAGACTTAGGCTAATTCATGCTAGCGAAAACGTCGCTATGAATGATAAACCGTTACTTGCCCTGCGTGGTTTGAAAGACTCATCGATGCGTGTTGCGCTTAATTTGGTTAAATCAGGCGATGCTCAGGCATGTGTGAGTAGTGGCAACACTGGCGCTTTGATGGCGTTGTCGAAAACGATTTTAAAAGTATTACCTGGCATTGACAGGCCGGCACTTATTACTGCATTACCTAATATACAAGGTGGGCACACTTACTTGCTGGATTTAGGGGCAAATATCAGCTGTGATGCGGATACTTTATTTCAATTTGCTTTAATGGGCTCAGTACTTTCTGAAAAAGTCGAAGGACAGGCTTTTCCAAAAATTGCTTTGCTCAATGTTGGTGAAGAAGAAACGAAAGGTAACGATCAAGTAAAGCGTGCCGCACAGCTACTATCCGCTTGTTCACAAATTAATTACACGGGCTTTATAGAAGGTCATGATTTGTTCAGTGGTAAGGCCGATGTTATCGTCGCTGATGGTTTTGTCGGCAATGTCACCCTAAAAACCTGTGAAGGCTTAGCAAAACTCTTTAAACAACAGCTAATTTCGAGTATAAATCAGAATTGGTTTACCCGCTGTGTTGGGTTTTTATTAAAACCCTCTCTAAAGCCACAACTGGCTCATATGAATCCAGATCTATATAATGGCGCGAGTTTAATCGGCCTACGGGGCATAGTAATAAAAAGCCACGGCAGTGCGCAAAGCAAGGCTTTTTTAAATGCAATTAAAGCTGCCATTAAAGAAATTGAGCGACAGGTCCCGGCGCAAATAACGGATAAATTAGAAGCAGTACTACTAGAAAGAGATTCTTAATTCCTTATGTATACAAAAATTATTGGAACCGGAAGTTATTTGCCAACGTCTGTTCGCACTAACGAAGATTTAGAAAAAATGGTTGAAACCAGTGATGAGTGGATCACCGCTCGCACAGGGATTAAAGAACGTCGTATTGCCAGTGAACAAGAAACCGTGTCATACATGGCTTACAAGGCTGGCGAGCAAGCTTTAGCTGCTGCGGATATACCAGCCACCGATGTTGATTTGATCATTTTGGCGACCACATCAGCCAACAATGCTTTTCCTGCAGCTGCGTGTGAAGTTCAGGCCTTATTAGGTTTAACCAACATTCCAGCTTTTGATTTAGGAGCGGCCTGTGCCGGTTTTACCTACGCATTAAGTGTGGCCGATAACTTTATTCGTAGTGGCATGTACAAAACCGTATTGGTGATAGGTGCCGATGCCCTGTCTCATACTTGTGACCCTGAAGACCGTGGCACCATTATTCTGTTTGGTGATGGCGCAGGCGCAGCCGTTGCCCAAGCCAGTAACGAACAGGGCATATTGTCTACCCAGATCAATGCTGATGGGCGCTTTGGTGATTTATTAAAGTTGCCTAACCCCAAACGTGGCTTATCAGGCAGCGAGCTTGAGTCGTACATGTTTATGAAAGGCAATGACGTATTTAAAGTGGCGGTGACAAAGTTAAGTGAACTTGTCACTCAAACCCTTGAAGCGAACAATATAGATAAATCTGAATTAGATTGGTTAGTGCCTCATCAAGCTAACTATAGAATCATCAATGCGACGGCAAAAAAATTAAACATGCCTCTTGAGCGTGTGATTTTAACGCTAGAAAAACACGGTAATACCTCCGCTGCATCGGTGCCCATCGCATTAGATGAGGGGGTGCGTGACGGCCGTATTAAAGCGGGTGATTTAGTCTTATTAGAAGCCTTTGGCGGTGGTTTTGCCTGGGGCTCAGCACTGATTCGAATGTAGTAAGGAATAATAATGACCACTTTTACACTTGCATTTCCAGGCCAAGGCTCACAAAGCGTGGGTATGTTGGCAGAGTTGGCAGCAGAGTTTGCCACTGTTGAAGCCACATTTGCACAGGCCAGTGACGTATTAGGCTACGACCTTTGGCAATTGGTGCAACAAGGTCCAGTTGAAGAATTAAACAAGACTTTTAAAACCCAGCCTGCTTTATTAGCTGCATCGGTAGCTATTTGGCGAGTATGGCAAGAAAAGGGCGGTGCAGCGCCTGTGATTATGGCCGGTCATAGCTTAGGTGAATATTCAGCACTAGTGTGTGCTGGAGTGATTGAATTTAAAGATGCAATTAAACTGGTTGAACTGCGCGGTCAATTAATGCAACAAGCAGTGCCGGAGGGTGTTGGTGCAATGGCTGCGGTTATTGGCCTTGATGACCAAGGGATTGCCGATGCGTGTATTCAAGCTGCGCAAGATGAAGTTGTTTCGCCAGTAAACTTTAATTCACCCGGCCAAGTGGTGATTGCGGGTAATAAAGCTGCGGTAGAGCGTGCAGGCGTACTATGTAAAGAAGCGGGTGCAAAACGTGTACTGCCTTTACCTGTCAGTGTGCCATCGCACTGCGCATTAATGAAGCCAGCGGCGGATGAGCTGGCTAAAGCATTAAAAAATATTCAATTTAATACGCCTGTCATACCCGTGATTAATAATGTCGACGTGGCTCAAGAAACTAACCCAGAAGCAATCAAAGATGCCCTAGTGCGTCAGCTTTACTTGCCTGTGCGTTGGACTGAAATTGTTGAAACGATGGCTAAGCTTGATGTCACCTTAGAAATTGAAGCGGGTCCGGGTAAAGTATTATCAGGTTTAGTGAAAAGAATTAATAAAACCATCGCGGCACAAGCGATAAATGATGTTGCTGGCTTAAATGCAGCGCTAGCAGCGACGAACGAGGGATAAAAGATGAACTTTGAAGGCAAAATCGTACTGGTAACAGGAGCAAGCCGTGGTATTGGCCGCTCAGTTGCAGAGAGTTTTGTAGCTAAAGGTGCCACAGTAATAGGAACTGCTACCAGCGCAAACGGCGCAGCTGCTATTAGTGAATATTTGGGAGAAAGTGGCAGAGGCCTTGAGCTGAATGTGACCGACCCGGCTTCTATTGAGCAGCTGTTTGCTGGTATTAAAGCAAACTATGGCGATATCGATGTGTTGGTTAATAACGCTGGCATTACTCGTGATAATTTGATGATGCGCATGAAAGATGACGAGTGGCAAGATATAATCGACACTAACTTAACGTCTGTATTCCGCCTTAGTAAAGCAGTACTACGTGCCATGATGAAAAAACGCAATGGTCGTATTATTAGCATCGGCTCGGTGGTGGGTACGATGGGCAACGCGGGACAAGCGAATTACGCAGCGGCAAAAGCCGGTGTTATTGGCTTTACTAAGTCACTTGCTCGCGAAGTCGCGTCACGCGGTATTACCGTGAATGCAATTGCGCCAGGATTTATTGAAACTGACATGACAAAAGCCCTTAATGATGAACAAAGAGCGGCGATTTTAGGTCAAGTTCCAGCGGGTCGTTTAGGCGATCCGAAAGAGATTGCGGAAACTGTATGCTTTTTAGCGTCTGACAGTGCTGCATATATCACCGGCGAAACGTTACATGTTAACGGCGGGATGTATATGGTTTGATGCCATATTGTTAACGAGATGTGCTTTCGGCCTATTTTTTCGATAAAAATCACGAAAAAAATGGTTAGACCAGTCATCTCGGGGTTGAAACTTTCGAGCGATGGAATACACTATCGCGACTAACGCAATTAGCGTATTTTCTAAAGGAAAAAATTGATCATGAGTAATATTGAAGAACGCGTAAAAAAGATCATCATTGAGCAACTTGGTGTTAAAGAAGAAGAAGTGAAAAACGAATCTTCTTTCGTAGATGACTTAGGCGCAGATTCACTAGATACAGTTGAACTTGTTATGGCTCTTGAAGAAGAATTCGATACAGAGATCCCAGACGAAGAAGCTGAAAAAATTACTACAGTTCAAGCAGCTATCGATTACGTAGTGAACAACGCAGAATAATTGCAGCTTAACTTAAACAGTTAATTTTATGGGGCGGTCTTTTGACCGCCTTTTATTTATCTACTTATTTTATCTACCATCCGGAGATTTTGACGTGTCAAAGCGCAGAGTAGTTGTGACTGGTATGGGAATGTTATCCCCTGTCGGTAATTCAGTTGACGATTCTTGGCAAGCCTTGTTAGCGGGTAAAAGTGGTATCTCAAATATCGATCATTTTGATACCGAGGCTTATTCAACTAAATTCGCCGGCTTGATCCGAGACTTAAACGTTGAAGATTACATGAGCCGTAAAGATGCTCGTAAAATGGATTTATTTATCCAATACGGTGTCATTGCGGCCGAGCAAGCCTTCCAAGATAGCCAACTAGAAGTGAATGAGCAAAACGCTCGTAGAATTGGTGTGGCGATTGGTTCTGGAATAGGTGGCCTTGGTTTAATTGAGTCGAACGCTATTAACCTACAAAAATCGGGTCCACGTAAAATTAGCCCATTTTTTGTCCCTTCGACCATTATCAATATGGTATCAGGCCATGTCTCAATCAATAAAGGCTTGAAAGGGCCGAACATTGCTGTGACCACTGCTTGTACCACTGGCTCTCACTGTATTGGTTTAGCTGCGCGCATGATCCAATATGGCGACGCAGATGTGATGTTAGCAGGCGGCGCTGAAAAAGCCTCAACAGAATTAGGCATGGGTGGCTTTGGTGCGGCTAAGGCACTTTCTACTCGCAATGATGATCCAACTAAAGCCAGTCGCCCTTGGGATCAAGACCGTGATGGTTTTGTATTGGGAGACGGTGCGGGTGTTATCGTGTTAGAAGAATACGAGCATGCAGTAGCACGCGGCGCAAAAATTTACGCTGAATTAGTTGGTTTTGGTATGAGTGGGGACGCTTATCACATGACGTCGCCTCCCGCTGATGGCGAAGGTGCGGCGGCTGCGATGCAAAATGCCATTGAAGATGCCAAGATTGAAGCAAACCAAATTGGTTACATCAATGCTCACGGTACTTCAACACCTGCCGGTGACATTGCTGAAACGCAGGCAGTTAAATCTGTGTTTGGCGAGCACGCTCAATCTGTACTTGTTAGTTCAACCAAATCGATGACAGGTCATCTATTGGGGGCTGCGGGTGCGATAGAAGCGATCATTACGGTGTTAGCGTTGCGCGATCAAGTCGCGCCGCCAACCATCAATTTAGAAAACCCGTCTGAAGGTTGTGATTTAGACTACGTTGTGGGCGGTGCGCGTAAAGCGAACCTAGAATATGCCTTATCAAACTCGTTTGGTTTCGGTGGCACTAACGGGTCACTCATCTTTAAACGCGTTTAATGCCATAAAGGCCATTTTCTGGTATAAAGCCTGATAATTATTTATCAGGCTTTTTTGTATTTACTATGATGCTAATTAACGGCGAGCCCAATTGTCAGATATCGGCTGTTGATCGAGGCTTAGCTTACGGTGACGGCTTTTTTACCACGGCAAAAGTGGTACAAGGTAAAGTTGAGTTTTGGCGCGATCATGTCGAGCGTTTGATGTTGGCGAGTAAAAAGTTTGCTATTGAGTTACCAAGCTTGCTGACTTTATTTAGCGAAGTGCAAACGGCGATAGCTGAAGTGGAGCTAGGTTGCTTAAAAATCCTAATCACCCGCGGTGAAGGGGGCAGAGGCTACAGTGGTGTTGGTTGTGATAATCCGACACGGATCATCACCGTGACGCCATGGCCTGCCCAGTATCAACAGTGGCAAACAGAAGGAATTTCACTGACTTCTTGTCAATATCAACTCGGCTTAAATCCTCAACTTGCAGGCTACAAAACATTGAATCGTCTTGATCAGGTGTTAATCAAACAAGAGCTTGAATCTCTCGATGTGGATGATGTGATTGTTTGTGATGTGAATGGCCATGTAGTTGAGTCCAGTGCTGCTAACGTATTCTGGTTCGAACAGGGAACTCTTTATACTCCTGACTTATCTCAAGCCGGTGTCAATGGCGTGATGCGTAAGCAAGTGTTGCGCTGTGCTGAGCAACTTGAAATACCGGTTAATATTGTAAAGTTCAAACTTGAGCAATTAGCTCAAGTGGATAGCATGTTTATCACCAACGCGTTAATGGGTCTAGTGCCTATCAAGCAGTTTCAACAACGTGTCCTAACGGATTTCTCTTTGGTACAAAGACTTCAACAAGAAATAAAAGATGATTAAAAAAATATTTTTGCTGTTTCTCTTTTCATTATTGATTTGCGCAGGTGCTATTAGTTATTTATGGCATCAACTACAAAACTACCGAACCACTGCGGTGATCAAAGAAGATACTGTGTTCACTGTGCCCAGTGGTAGTCACTTTCGCCAATTAGAATCACAATTGGTGGCAGCAGGTATCATTAAGCCGAGCCCTTATTATGTCTGGTTAGGGCGCTTATATCCTGAGTTAACACCATTGAAGAGCGGGACCTATCACTTACAAGCAAATTGGACAATAGAGCAGGTATTACAACAGTTTGTTGATGGTAAAGAGTATCAGTTTAAATTGACTCTCATTGAGGGCAGTACTTATAAGCAATGGAAACAGCAAATTGAGCAAGTTGAAGGAGTCACTTTAACTGGGGTGCTTGATGATGAAGCCGCGCTCGCGAAAAAATTAGGCCTAGCGCAATCAAAACTAGAAGGCTTCTTACAGCCGCAAACCTATTTGTTTCCTTATCATGCAACAGATTTGGAAGTAATAGAGCGCGCTTATGCTGCGCAACAAAAAGACTTAGATGAAGCATGGCAAAATCGAGCTAAAAATTTACCTTTGAAGACACCTTATGAAGCGCTGATATTGGCTTCTATCATCGAAAAAGAAAGTGGCCATGCACCAGAGCGTAAAACCATTGCATCGGTGTTTATCAACCGTTTAAATGCCAACATGCGGTTACAGACTGACCCCACCGTTATTTATGGTATGGGCGATCGTTATGATGGCAATATCAGGCGAAAAGATTTGCGCGAAGCAACGCCCTATAACACCTATGTTATTGATGGTTTACCACCAACACCGATTGCCATGCCGGGTAAAGATGCGATAAATGCCGCATTGAATCCTGCGGATACGCCTTATTATTATTTTGTTAGTATGGGTAACGGCGAACATTATTTTTCGAAGAACTTGGCTGAGCACAACCGTGCGGTTAGAAAATACATATTAAAAAAGTGATCTTATGAACAGCGGTAAATTTATTGTAATTGAAGGACTCGAAGGTGCGGGTAAAAGCAGCGCAGTTGCAGGTGTTAAAGCTTGGCTTAGCGCCAATGGTGTGCAAGAAATTGTATGTACACGTGAGCCGGGTGGAACGCCATTAGCGGAAAAAATGCGTAGCATTGTTAAGGACAATACCGACGAAATCTTGAGTGACAAAGCTGAATTATTGTTGATGTACGCGGCACGGGTGCAATTGGTTGAGACAGTGATCAAACCGGCTTTAGCGCGAGGCGCTTATGTCATCGGTGACCGCCATGATTTATCCTCTCAGGCATACCAAGGTGGTGGTCGAGGTATTAATTTGGCGTTGATCCAGCAAATTAAAGGCGCAGTACTGGCTGACTTTCACCCTGATTTGACTTTGTATATGGATATTGACCCGGTTCAGGGTTTACAACGGGCAAGTGCCCGCGGGGAGTTAGATCGCATTGAACAACAAGCCATCGATTTTTTCCAACGTACCAGAGCGACATATTTAAGCTTAGTGGCACAAGACCCCCATGCTTATGTCATCGATGCCAGTCAAACCTTGCCAGAAGTTACCTTGCAAATTGAACAACAACTTACTCAGGTCGCAGAGCAAATATTGTGATATATCCTTGGCTTGAGGCTTTATCTCAGCAGCTATTTACGCAAGCGGACCAAGGCAAATTGCATCATGCTTTATTAATGTCTGGTATTGCTGGCTTAGGTAAGCATGATTTAGCGAAGGAGTTGGCACAGCGGTTATTGTGCGCGCAGCCACATCATTACGGTAGTTGTGGCGTTTGCCACAGTTGCCAATTGTTTTTGGCTGGGAATCACCCCGACTTTCATCAAATTAATGAAACTGAAAAAAGGCTGATTAGCATTGATACCGTGCGTCAGCTTAATAAAGTGGTTGCCGAACGTGCCCAGCAAGGTACCGCAAAAGTCGTGGTGTTTGATAATGCAGAAAGCTTTAACGAATCATCAGCTAATGCTTTATTAAAGACCTTAGAAGAGCCAACCGATAACAGTTACTTTATTCTACTTTGTGAAAGTGTTGGTCGGTTAATGCCGACGATCACCAGCCGCTGCCAGAAAATTTTGCTCCATGCCCCCAATGATTGTCTGCCATGGCTAACACAGCAAGGTTATCGTGATGTACCTGCGGGCTTAATTCAGCTTTATCAAGGTGCGCCATTAGCCGTATTGCAGGCGTTAAAACAGCAAAACGCTACAGAATACGAGCAAATCGCAGTCGAGTTTGATCAATTCATACAAGGCAAGAGTAGCAGTTTCCAGTTAGCCGACTTTATTAGTCAAGATCTTGATACCAGGATGAATTGGTTTTATTACTTGCTCCATGATATGCAAAAAGTGCAAGTTGGAGTGGCGAAGGATAAACTCATTTTTAGTAACTACCACACATTACTTGTTCGTTGTAGCCAACAATGGTCAGCTGTTACAGGCTATCATCTTGCGGAAGCGTGGCTAAAGCTGAAACAGCAATTTATCTCTCATTCAGGTTTGAAAAAAGACCTGTTACTTAGCCAATACTTTATCGACCTAAAAAATAAGCCCGGAGGTTAGTGTGCTTGTTGATTCCCATTGTCACCTCGACAAATTAGACTACGAAAATAAACACCTTGATGTCGCAGATGTAATAGCCAAAGCCAAACAGCGTGGTGTTAGCCATATGCTTGCAGTCGCGGTCGAGTTAGGTGAATTTGAAGCCCTTGAATCCTTGGTTGCCCCTTTTGATAACGTATTTCTCTCATGCGGTATCCACCCATTGCACCAAAATTCAGATCAAGATGAAGCCAAATTATTGCGTTACTGTCAGCAAGATAACGTGGTCGCCGTGGGTGAAACGGGCCTCGACTATTTTTATTCCCCCGATGATAAAGAGCAGCAACAAGCCTGTTTTCGTCGCCATATCCGCGTTGCAAGGCAAGTAAATAAGCCTTTGATCATTCATACCCGAGACGCACGAGAAGATACCTTAGCCATCTTGCAACAGGAAGGGGAAGGTCAAGTAACCGGTGTATTACATTGCTTTACGGAATCGCTAGCCATGGCTAAGGCCGCGATTGAAATGGGTTTTTATATTTCAATCTCAGGTATTGTTACTTTTAAAACCGCCAATGAGCTACGAGAAGTAGTAGAGCAACTACCACTTGATAGATTACTGGTAGAAACAGACTCGCCCTATTTGGCACCTGTGCCTTATCGCGGTGAACAAAACCAGCCTGGTCATACCCGTGCAGTCGCTGAATTTGTTGCGCAGCTAAAAGGGGTTACATTGGCAACCCTTGCAGAGCAAACCACGACTAACTTTTTCCGGTTGTTCAACACAGCAACCCCTACTGAGTGATCCACCTGCAATGGGGTAAGTGAATTTTATGCTTTACTTCTTTGGCTTACTGGCGGTATTTGTTTTTTCTGCCACTGGCGTGTTAGCCGCCAGTAAAAAGCGGGTTGATTTAGTCAGTGTGTTACTGACTGGCATGATCACCGCTCTTGGTGGTGGAACACTACGTGATTTGTTGATAGGCCAGCCGGTTTTCTGGCTTGTTGATGAAACTTATCTGTGGGTTGCCTTGCTCGGATCGCTGGTTACTTTCCTTAGCGAACCAAGCATGCGCAAACGCTACCATTGGGTGCTGTACTTAGATGGCTTAGGCATTGCTTTATTTGCCGTTCAAGCCATTGATAAAGTACAAGGTGTCGGATATTCAGCAGTAGTGGCGGTATTAATGTCAGTGATCACCGCTATTATGGGTGGGGTTATGCGTGATGTGATGACCGGCCATACTACCTTGTTATCGACGAAAGAGCTATATGCAACGCCCGTATTAGTGGGCAGTATTTGTTATGTCATTTTAAAAGAAACCAGCTTACCTCCAGGGCTACCTGCTGCGATTGGTTTTTTCGTGGTTGCCGTTTTCCGCTTTATTGCGATCCGATTTAATATTAGTTACCCAGAGCGTTTTATGATCGGTCCTCGGTAAAAAAGGGCTCGGGACAATTCCTACGTACCCGAGCTAGGGGAAGTTAAACTCTTTTTATGACAATTAAGATTAGTAGAAAAAGCGCGATCTGCGAGCTTAAAAGTCAAAAAGATGGTAATCACGTACCAGATCTCTTGGGTAACTATTTTTAATTCTGTTGTTTACCCACTTTCCTAAGCCTACCGGCGCACCGCGGTAGAGGAGGATAACTTCACCTTTGCCGAGTACCTGCTCCAAATGAATATCCCTACCCATGTAGTATTCTTTACATTGGTTAGCATTGAGCTCAAAGGTGTTTTTGTTAGCGATTTGGCCTATGACGAGCGCTAATTCGTGAGTAATACGAAAGCTCTTCTTAATCGCTTCAGCTAATTTTATGCCGACTCGGTCATACTTCATCTTGCCTTTAATACCCGAGAACGCTTTTGGGAAAAGCCAGTATTCGGCATCGCGTATGCAAACATCACCGATGAGTTGATCGGCATTTACGCCAAATTGACTATCAAGATAATTGAAAAAGTTTTCTGTTTTCTCTTTAGTTGCAAAGCTAAATGGAAACTTGCCGCGATGGCGGTTTTTCTCACTTGGTTGAGCCGATCCTAGTTTTCTGAAGCCAGCGACAAAGAAGCCTTCACTGTCAAACACTTGTGGCCAAACATGGAGATAACCTTCAGTGGTAGCAACGTTTGCGGCATCGGGAAATAAATTTGTCAGGGGCTGTACGGCGACGGCATCACCGAAGGTTTCAAATAGGTGTTGGCATACTTCCTGATTTTCACTCTGGTTTAAGGTGCAGGTAGAATACACTAGGGTGCCACCAGGTTTGAGAGCATAAAAAGCACTTTCTATTAGCGCTTTTTGTGTGTTGGCAATCTCTGAGACGGAGCTTTCGCTCCAGTTTTTCATTGCATTGTCATCTTTACGCACTGCGCCTTCACCTGAACAAGGAGCATCTAATAAAATAGCATCGACACTTTCTGTCAGCCAGCTACCAAACACGCGAGCGTCAAAGTGGGTAAGGGCAGTATTTTTAATACCACAGCGCATAAGATTACTGTGTAACACTTTAACTCGGCTAGAAGAAAACTCATTTGCAATCAACAAGCCTTGGTTATTCATTAATGCTGCTATTTGTGTCGTTTTAGAGCCGGGGGCCGCCGCTGCGTCAAGTACAACGGGATCAGCTGTCTCTGATTGCCATAAATGAAACAGCGCAGTCACAGGCATCATTGAGCTTGCTTCTTGAATATAAAATAGCCCTGCTAAATGTTCAGCACTATTGCCAAGGGGGACTGATTCATCTTCTCTGCTGATCCAAAAACCATGATCACACCAAGGAATGGGGCTAAGTTGCCATTGGTGCTCTAATGCGCGTTGCTTAAAGGCGTCAACACTAATTTTTAAGGTGTTAACTCGAATGCTTTTGCGTAATGGCTGATTACAAATTGCAACAAAGTCATCCATGGATAACTCATTAGGCATGATTTTGGCCATGCAAGATAAAAAAGTATCGGGTAAGAATATTTGATTTGCCACTGGTCGCCCCTCATAGATAGAGGCGACATATTATCATGATTAACGTGGAATTTTAGGCTGCCAATCAAGCCATTTTTGTTTAAATTCTTGCTCTAGACTGAATCGCTGACCGATTTTAGCTTTAGCTTGAATTTTTCCATCGGGGGTAGCAAACGAAATACCACCACGAATAATAGCTTCTAAAGACTCTGCTTTTAGACTTGCGCCTGTTATGCCGACATCCATGTTAAACCCAGAAGCCTGCCAAAATACGGAATTGTTTCTAACCAAGTGTTGGTATTGTGGCTCAATATTGATACTTATCTCGACTTGATCGCCTGCACTGGCAACCGTGAATTCAGTGACTTCACCGACTTGAATTTGCCTGAAATAGACAGGGCTGCCCAAACTGAGGGAGCCAGCTCTTGGCGCGGTTAAGGTTAGGCTCAAGCCCTTTTGTTCGCGAGACAGTAATGGCGCTTGTTGGCCTGCGGTAAAACTAGTTTGCGCTTTACCTGAGCCGGGTAGGGCTTCAATATAAGGGCCTGCTAGCACAGTGTCCAAATTTTCAGCGCCCGCTAACGAAACCTTAGCATTGACTAACCAATACTGACTGCCTTGACGTCGAAAGCGATCAGCAAAATCTTGTTTTATTTTGACTTTTGCTTGTACGTTGTCATTTCTTTCATTTAAATTCAGGCTTTCCACTGCGCCAATGACAATGCCCTTGTAACGCACTTGAGTTCCAGGCTTAACATTATCGGCACGTGCAAAACTGAGATAAATATTGTAATTGACTTGAGTCGCGGCCTCAAAACTGGAAAACAGAGGGAAGTGTCCGTCTACCTTAGGTGTTGCCGTTGTTTTATTGTCAAAGGCAATACCGCCTGCTGCTATCGCTAGCAGGGAATCGGTTTTTATTTCGAGCCCAGACAAGCCCCCCTTGATATCAATGCCACTGACATCCCAGAAAAAGCTATTTTTTGTGATTAAATGTCGATACTGGCCCGCAATCTCCAGCTCAATGGCCACCTTTCCCGTAGCGGTTAAGTCATAATGACTGACTTCACCGACGGGGAGTTTACGAAAATATACGGGTGAGCCTAACGTAACTGAACTCATTTTGTCGCTAATGACGGTAACCTTAAGGGGTCTTGCAAATGCAGCACTGCCAAGCTCAGCCAACGCGCGGTCGGGATATAGTCGATATTGGGATAGGGGATTACCTTTGGTTTTATTATCGGGGTTATACAGGCTTATCCCCCCTTTAAGTAAGCTAGGTAGAGGCTCAGCACTTAGCTCCATGCCTTTTAATGAGGCCTTCAGAGAGATGCCTCCTGTTTTGTAAAAGCGGGTATTGCCAGCGATGAGGTGCTGAAAACTTGGTTCAACGGTCAGTGTGATAGTCACGCCATCTGCTTTTTCATTGAGTGTAATGTTTTGTATTTGACCAACAGAAACGCGTCGATAATAAACAGCATCACCTGGCTCTATGCCACTGGCATCATCGGCAAACAGTTCAACGCGCATCGCCGTGTCAGAAACGTTTTTATTATCAGACACAACAAAAGTCCGCATCGGGTTACCATTTGCAGGCTCAAAGGCAATAAAATCCCCTTTGATTAAGTTACTTAAGTTTTCTACTCCGGCCATAGTGAGTTTTGCTTTTTCGAGCCAAAACCGTGTATTTTCACTAAGTTGCTCTCTAAACATAGGTTCAATTACGGCATTGGCAACAAATAACCCTTGCTCTTCATCCAACTCTATTTGAGTGATTTTACCAGCCTTAAAACCCTTATAAACAATAGGCGTACCGACATTGATACCATCAATGGACGTTAATTTGAGTTGGATTTTTGCACCACGTCCTGCTGCCTCGATATCGTCATAAAATTTGAATAAGAAATTAGAAGGTGCTTTATTTCCCTCGATAGGGGAGTCAAATGCGATAGCGCCAGAAATAATAGAGGCTAAACTCTCAGTATGGACCTTTATTCCCGACAACGAGAAGTCTGCATTGATGCCACTGACATTCCAGAAGCGAGAGTTTTGCTTGACTAAGTCGGCGTATTTGACATCAATATTAAGTTGTATTTCAACTTCTTGTGCATCGCGTACTAAACGGAAATTATAAACTTCGCCGACCTGAATTTTTTTATAGTAAACCGGAGAGCCAATAGAGACACTCCCCATATCTTGTGCCAACAGTTTAACCGTTAAACCTCGTTCTGGTTGGCTCAATGGTTGTTCATCAGCGGCAATAAAACTATCGGATGGCTCACCAACGCCAGGGCGCATGTTAATATAACTGCCGGTAAACAAGGTATCTAACCCCGAGATACCACTTAACGATGCTTTAGCAGACACGAGCCAAAACTTGGTATCTGATTTAAGCATATGAGCGGCTTGGTGCTCGATTTCTGCAATCACATAAACACCGGAAACATCCTCGTCTAGTTTGATATCGGTTACTTTACCTATATCGACACCTTGATACTTAATTCGTGTTTTGCCAACTAAAATACCATTGGCATTTTCAAAGTGAATACGGATCTCAGAAGCGGCATTAGACATATGCTGAAATAATAACCAACCACCGAGCACTAAAGCCAAGATGGGTAAAAACCAAATTGCTGAAAGGTTTCGTTTATTACTCACTACGGGGGCTGTCGGCTCAATTTGTCCAGTCATTATCTTTTTCCAAATCCCACATTAAACGCGTATCAAAACTTTTTGCCGCTAACAAGGTTAATACGACCACTGATGCAAAGGCTGTTGCGCCTGGGCCTGGCACAATAACTAACAACTGTCCTTTGTCGATAACCGCGACCATGATTGAAATAACAAAGAGGTCTAGCATAGACCAGCGGCCGACCCAATCAATAAACTTAAACATAATAAAACGCATTTTGTGGCTCATGCTTAACTGCAATTGCAAAGAAAGCAAAATAAACCCCATGCCGAGAATTTTAGCTATAGGGACAACAATAGATGCGACAAAAACAATAATGGCAATACCTGCGCTGCCACTGTTAATCAGTGCGATAACACCAGACATAATGGTGTCAGGGGTTTCATTGCCTTGGCTAATCAATATCGTGATAGGCATGAAATTAGCCGGAAAAATAAAAATACAAGCTGTGATTAAATATGCCCATGTTTTTTGCAAACTATTTGTTTGTCGCATGGTTAGCGTTGCATTACATCTTGGACATTGGCTATTTTCTTGAAAAGAGCAAACTAGTGCACATTCCCCGCAACGTACTAACCCTGCGTCTTTAGCTGATTGCATCTATAGGTACCTTTTGCCAGTAACTGCTAGCATCAAAAAAAGACAAGATTAGGCTGTTAATGATCATTAGCAGACTAAAACACACTAATCCAACCCCTAACTCTATATCTGCGAGATCAACAAGTTTAATTAGCGCGACAAGGAAAGAAACTAAGTACACTTCTAGCATTGACCAGTGCGTCAAAAAATCTGTCCATTTTAATAGTTTTTTTAACCACTGAGTTTGGATGTTAAAACTAATAATGAAACTCGCACAGCAAAGAGATAACAACATTAAAAAAGGAGCGATAGTCGAACAAATAAAAATTAATAACGCGACGAAGTAGTTGCCCTCATGAAATATTTTAAGTGTAGCTTGTAGTAGGCTAGCTGTTTCTGTACTGCCTATCATAGTCATCGATAAAAGTGGATATAGATTGGCAGGCAATAGCAAAATTAACGCTGTTAAAGTTAATGCTAGCATGCTCATAGGCGAGCAGATGGAGTTAAAATATAAACGACTACCACAGCGTGGGCAGGTGGCGATTTGACCTAGCTGTAACGGTTGCTTAACCTGTAATAAATCACAATGCTCGCAAGCGATTAAGGTTTCATTATACTTATTCATTACCATCAAAATCATTTCATTTTAGATAAAGTATATCGAAACTGTGAGCACAAAACGAATTAAATGCTTGGCGATAAATAGAGATAATGATACTGTATAAAAAAACAGTTAATGGAGAAAACCTGTGGCCGTTGTCATTAAGTATATAGTTGAACGAAATGGTGAAGAAAAGATGACCTTTACGAGCAAAAAAGAAGCGGATGCCTACGATAAAATGCTTGATACTGCTGATCAGTTGTCAAGTTTTCTCGCCACTGGGCCGATTGCGCTTGATGATACTCAGCTTGAAGAATTAGGTCTCTTTTTAGCCGCGAATAAAAACGATGTAATGAATGTGCTCAAAGGTGGTAAGGCTGTTAGCGAAAAAAAACCTAAAGCGACATCCGCTAAAAAATTGCAACTTGCTGACGATCCTGCCGCATAGTTTTCCCTATTAAGTTTAGTTACTTTGGTAGATGGCATGTTGCGCTCTTCCTGCTGTTTTTGCTTGATATAGAGCTTGATCGGCGTAGGATAAAAAGTCGTTACAGTCAATTGGTGTCTCAGCTAAATAGCTGAATATGCCTACGCTGACAGATACCAAGCTCTCTGGACCTATACTCATGTGAGGGATTGCTAGGTCTCGTATTAATTGATTAATGCGCTTAGCGACTTCTATTGCGCCTTTTTGATTCGTACTCGGTAAGATAATGCAAAACTCCTCTCCGCCATAGCGACTGACTGAGTCAGTACTACGTTTGCATGCCTGAGTCAGTGTTTGAGCAATCTTTTTTAAGCAATCATCTCCTTCAAGGTGGCCGTAATAGTCGTTAAACTTTTTAAAATGATCGACATCAATCAGTAAAACACTCACGGCTACCTTATCACGAAAAGCGCGTGCAAGCTCAAGGGGGAGAGCATGATCGAGATAACGGCGATTAGCTATCCCGGTTAAGCCATCACTTAAACTCATTTTTTTTAATTCAATATTGGCTTGTTCTAATTGAGTCGTTGTATTAATTAATTGCATGCGCATTTTGGCAATGCGCTCCATTGCTTGCAGTTTCGCACTCAGCACTAAAGGATCAACAGGTTTAGTTAAATAGTCGTCACCTCCCGCGTTAATTCCTTCCATTAAATCTTCTGGACTCGTTTTACCGCTAAGAAAAATAATCGGTACCCAAGGCTCTTCAGAAGCACGGATCTGTTTTGCTACTTCGTAGCCATCAATGCCCGGCATCATGACATCAAGCAAAATCAAATCAGGTTGTTCTGATAAGAATGCTGCCACGCCTTCCTCGCCAGAAGAGACGATTATTAATTTATGCAAGGCGTGATCTAAAAAGGAGCCAATAACCATTTGTTCAATTTTAGAATCATCAATCAGCAGTATTTTCATAAATGCTATCGTAAGACTTGAGATAAATTAATTGTATGCAAAAGTAGTACAATAGGTGAATGTAATATGAACTAGTGACTTATGAATATCTAGGAGTGAGAGCTTGCTCGCACTCGTCCTTTGAACTGAAGCTGACTAAGGGAAAAAAGTAAGGCTAATAAAGCGAAAAATAACCGCCAGTAGTAGAAAAACAACCCCTGAGCGAATGAATTTGTATTCAGCGATAGTGAGATCATCGACTTGATTAAAAAATATTTTAACAGGGGCGAAGTAATCAGATTTTCTTCGGCTGTAAGTAATGTAGCCAATTAACACAAGTACTACACCAAATAAAAGCGCAACAGGCTCAGCTATTGTTAATATTTCAGTCCACATAAAATCTCCTTTTTATACATGTTAATTTAGTATCTTATGCTTAGCTATTAGCGGAAAGTCTAAACAAAAAAAGAGCCGTAGGCTCTTTTTTAATCATTAACAATAGTGATGAGCTACAAGATTATTTTTTGTAAGCGTCATTGTGTACGCCAGCCGCACGACCAGAAGGATCAGCATTATTTTGAAATGACTCATCCCAAAGCAGTGCTTCTGGTGTAGAACAAGCAACCGACTTACCATGAGGCACACATTGTGCTGCAGACTCAAGGGGGAAGTGCTCTTCAAAGATACTGCGATAGTAGTAAGCTTCTTTAGTATCTGGCGTATTGATTGGGAATCTAAATTCCGCACTGGCTAATTGTTGATCGGTTACTTGAGTGGCAATGAACTCTTTTAAGCTGTCAATCCAGTTGTAGCCAACACCGTCAGAGAACTGTTCTTTTTGACGCCATAATACTTCATCTAATAGCTTGCCATCAAAGGCTTCGCGTAGAATGTTTTTCTCGATACGGCCATCTTTGATCATTTTAAGCTCTGGGTTGGTGCGCATTGCCACATCCATGAACTCTTTATCTAAGAAAGGTACGCGCGCTTCAATTCCCCATGCTGCCATGGATTTGTTGGCACGTAGGCAGTCGAACATATGCAGCTTATCGAGTTTACGGTTAAGCTCTTCGTGAAATTCTTGTGCGTTTGGCGCCTTATGGAAATACAAGTAGCCGCCAAAAATTTCATCAGCCCCTTCACCTGACAACACCATTTTAATCCCCATGGCTTTGATCTTACGTGCCATCAAGTACATTGGAGTGGATGCACGTATTGTCGTTACATCATAGGTTTCTAAGTGGTAGATCACTTCACGTAGCGCATCGATACCGTTTTGTACCGTAAAGATGATAGGGTGGTGAATAGTACCAATCGAATCCGCCACTTTTTGCGCGGCTGCAAGATCGGGTGAGCCTTCAAGACCGACAGAGAAAGAGTGCAGTTGTGGCCACCAAGCAGCAGACTTATCATCATCTTCAACTCGCTGTTTAGCAAAGCGTTGAGTGATTGCAGAGATCACAGATGAATCTAAACCGCCTGATAACAGTACGCCGTAAGGAACATCACACATTAGCTGACGTTTTACCGATTCTTCTAATGCTTGGCCAATTTCTGCAGCGCTACCACCATTGTCCTTAACCCCTTCATAGGTCATCCAATCACGTTGATAATAACGTGTCAGTTTACCATCTTCGCTATCAAGGTAGTGTCCTGGTGGAAATTCTTGCACTTTTGCACAAACTGGCGTTAACGCTTTCATTTCAGAGGCAACGTAAAAGTTACCGTGTACGTCCCAGCCCATGTAAAGCGGGATAATACCGATGTGATCGCGACCGATCAGGTATTTGTCTTTTTTCTCATCGTATAGACAGAATGCGAAGATACCATTAAGGTCGTCTAAAAATGCGTTGCCTTTTTCTTCGTATAAACCAAGAATAACTTCACAGTCAGACTTTGTTTTAAACTGGTAACCACAAGTAAGCTTAGCTGCTAAGTCTTTATGGTTATAAATTTCGCCGTTCACTGCGAGAATGTGTGTGTTGTCTTGGTTATATAAAGGCTGCGCACCTGTATTAACGTCAACAATAGACAAACGTTCGTGCACTAAAATCGCTTTGTCACTGGCGTAAACGCCTGACCAATCAGGGCCTCTATGACGGAGCAGTTTAGACATTTGAATCGCTTGCTCACGCAGTGCAACCGCATCACTTTTGATGTCGAGAATACCGAAAATCGAACACATAGACTTCCCTTCTTATCAGTCTTTGAGCCTATTAATATATGGCTCGGTTACTACACATTTGCATCAAGCAAAGAAAATAGACATAGGTAATGCCACTTTATTGCCAGTTATATTTTTGATTCATGGTTTTAACAAATATCCAACACAAAGTCACTGCCCAATTAAGCGCGCAATGACTTTGTGCAACAGATTTAAATATCGATACGACTGGCTACTGGGGTTGTCATGCTCTGCATTTCGCTGCAAACATGACGCGCAAATCCTGCCCCGGCTTCATCATACATATTAAACACCGCATTAACGCCTAAGCCTTTTAATTCCTCAATGTCTTCGGCAAAGCGGGCAATGGCCGCAATTTTCATACTGCAGTTACGATTGCGTAGCTGAATAGCAGCATAGTGATTACCATTATGATCGGGCATTGCAAGTAGAATCAGATTAATTTGGTCTGTGATCTCGAGTTTATTCCAAAAATCCGAGTCCATTGCGTCGCCTGTAATGACGCGTCTGCCTAGTTCTCGGTGCTTAATGGTTTTTTCATGGCTGTTATCTATGCCTAATACGGTATCGCCAAACACTTCTTTTAACTCGTCATAAGCACCGGTTCCGATACGGCCCATGCCCATGACTAAGACTTTTGCGTCACCAACACGGATCGGTCTATCTTCAACATGTAAGCGCAAATGCTGGAAACGCTTTAACCGAGGAGACAGTTTTTGATAAATAGCGTCACTGCTTTTATTCAGTACTGATGCCAAGATAAAACTAAAGGATAGGGCAATGGCTGTCACGATGAGCCAATCGTTGCTGAGCCAGCCTTTGCTCGCCGCTAACGCCGCTACAATTAAGCCGAATTCACTGTAGTTGGCGAGGGAAAACGAGCCCAGAAGTGAGGTGCGCGCACGTAACTTGAACAGGTTGAAACAAAAGAAATATAAAATGGTTTTTAACGGTAATAGCAATACGAGTAACGCAGCAATAATCAAATGATCGCCAGTAGGTAGGCCGTTTAAGCCAATATTTAAAAAGAAACAGACTAAGAACAGCTCTTTTAAATTGAACAATGACTTGGCCATGCCACCCGCACTTGGATGCGCGGCAACGAGCATGCCGGCGATGAGTGCGCCCAAGTCGGCTTTCATTCCTACCATTTCAAACAGGCCCGCGCCAATAACGAGGGCAAGGAAAAAACCGTACAATACAAGTAGCTCACCATGGCCCACTTTATCCATTACCTTAAACAGTAAAGGCCGCAGGAAGGGCAATAATAGCAAGCCTAAGGCATAGTATTCGGGTAATTTTCCGGTAGAAAACGTTAAAAACAGTACAGCAAAAATATCTTGCATGATCAGTACACCAATGGCGATACGACCATAAAGGGAGTTCATTTCACTTTTTTCTTCGAGAATTTTTACTGCAAATACGGTACTGGAAAAGCTCAACGCAAACGCGACAATGAAAAAGCCATTACTGTCTAAGCTTTCCACTAAGCCGAGCCCCAGGAATTTCAATAAAAACAGCGCGCCAGCAAAAAACAATACTGAGCCAGTGATATGTAAGGATGCCGCGCCCCACACCTCACTTTTAAACAAGGTACGTATATCAAGCTTAAGGCCAATAGAAAATAACAGCAGTGTCACACCAAGGTCAGCAATGGTAGAGAGGCCTTCAGAAGACTCAAACCCCATGGCATTTAGCACAAAGCCAGCTAATAAAAAGCCGACCATAGGGGGAAGTCCAATGGCATTTATCGCCATGCCACTAGCAAAAGCGATTCCGATTAGGGTAATTAGGGTGCTGGGTTCCATGATAATTATATTTCTTATGTTGTGGTGTACAGGGGGTTGATAAAGCGATAATCAATACCTGTATTATCGCTTAGAGTCAATAGAGTCGCACTCAGGCATTAGGCTCGAGTTATAAAAAATCGATGTCTTGGATCGAGTTAACTATATAGTTTGGCTTAAATGGTACCTTGTCAATATCTGCCCGAGTACTCACACCAGAAAGCACTAATATCGTTTCTAGACCAGCTTGAAAGCCCATTAAAATATCGGTGCGCAAGTTATCCCCTATGATGCAAGTATCTTGGGAATGGGCACCAATTTTATTTAAAGCCGCACGAATGATCCAAGTGCTGGGTTTACCGACATAAAAGGGCTCCTTGCCGGTCATCCGCTCGATGGGCGCACATAACGCACCGCACGCTGGGCTCATGCTCGGGCCATGGGTGTCTGGATTGGTCGCAATAAAACGGGCCCCATCAGCAACAAAGCGGGCCGCCTTTTGGATCATGCTCCAGTTATAGCTGGTGGTTTCGCCGACAATGACAAAATCGGGATTAATATCGGTAATGGTAAAGCCTGCTTTATACAGCTCGTGGGTCAGGGCGCCTTCACCAATCACAAATGCTTTATTGCCTTCTTGGCGTTCCATAAAAGCTGCCGTCGCCATAGCCGAAGTGTAGAAATATTCCGGTGGTACATTAATGCCAGCGGATTTAAACCGATTATGTAGATCATTTTCGGTCATGGCTGGATAGTTAGTTAAAATAACCAGCTTGTTGCCTTGTTCAATCATTCGGTGAATAAATGTATCGGCACCAGGGATCAAAGAATTGTTATGAAGTAAAACGCCGTCGATATCGCAAATAATGCTTTTTTGCATGCTCTGTTCCATGATGAAATAAATACTAATTAATAGTAACCAGTTAAAAATATTATGTATAGATACAATTGCCTGTGTTCAACTTTTGCTAGAAGAGCAAGTTACATGGCTGATTCTAAGTTCAGAATAAGCATGATAAAGGGAATAAAATGAATACTAATGAATATGAATCAGTACTGACATATTGGTTTGGTGACTTAAGGGATGGCTTATCGGACGCCCTCCATCGAAATCGCTGGTTTCAAGGTGGCGAGTCAGTTGATGCTGAAATAAAAGCAAAATTTGCTGCACTGCATCAAGGCATCGTTGCCGGCGAATATGCGCATTGGCTAAAACAAGACCGAGGCATATTAGCGACAGTGATCGTACTTGATCAGTTTAGTCGGAATTTGTTTCGTGGCAGCAAAGCAGCATTTGCCTATGACGGGCAAGGGTTAGTGCTGGCAAAAGAGGCAGTGGCGCGCGGGATTGATTTGCGCTTGCCGTTGGATTATCGGCTTTTCTTATATTTACCTTACGAACATTCGGAAAACATGCAAGATCAAGAGCAGTGCCTGGCCCTGATGCAAGGTATGCTTGAAGATGCCCACTCCCTTGAAGCGCAGCAGTTGGTGCAACAGTACCTGCAATTTGCAGAGCACCATTATGATATTATTCGTAAGTTTGGCCGTTATCCACATCGAAATGCGGTGTTAGGAAGACCTTCGAGGCAAATTGAGGTACGCTATTTGGCCAATGAGCCAACTCGTTTTGGCCAGTAGACCTTTTTTCTCATTAATTAACAAGGAAGTTAACGTTGAAACATTTTTCTAAAATTATTAAATCTATTTTTATTAGTGGCTTATTTTTTACCGGTATTGCTCATGCCACTGATTCTGGGCTTGATGAATTCTATGCCCAACCACCTAATCAAGCCGCTTACAAAAGAGCAGTAGAGGCAGGCGCACTAGTTAAAGCACGGCAGTTTTTTGTCAATACTTGTAAAGACGCTAAGGCAAAAGGGGTCGAAAAAACACTCGACTGTCGCTGTGTGGAAGAGCAAGTTGCCAACATATCCGATGAAGTATTTTTTTATGAAACCATTCAATCATACCAAGAGTTTCAAGCGCGAGCGCAATTACAAGGTGATGCTGAAAAGCTTAAAGCGCTGAAAGTCGAGCAAAGTAAACGTGAAAGTCTGACTAAGCAATTAGGCAAAGCCTGCGGTTAGTGGGGCTATTTTTCACGTTGGGTAGACAAATATGTTTACCCAAGTGTTTACCATGGCCTTTATCTCTCATTAATCCTTACCCTTTAACTTAAATCTCCGCCTTGTGTCGATGATAATAGCTAATGTGAGTAAGCACATTAGCCAGGCGAGGATGTCACCGTTACGACTGTAAAAGGTTGACTCGGGGTGAATGCTACTTGTTCCTTGGATCACTTCCCGTTGGTTAAACTGGCTGCGCGCAGTCACTTGGCCGTAAGGATTGATCACCATGCTTACTCCACTGGTGGTACCCAAGCCATAGGTCACGCGATTTTCAATCGCGCGAAAGATGCTGTCAGTAGCGTGCAGCAAGGGCAGCTGCTTATTGCCTTTAAAATCATCATCAACGGGCATTAAGATAATATCAGCGCCGTGCTGTTTTAAGGCGCGAGAAATCCACAATCGATGGCGATCAAAGCATACGCCAAGGCCGACATTGCCAAATGGCGTTGTCACTACTTTCATGTCTTGCGCTTTACCGGGAGTGAAACCGAATTGTTTTTCTCGGAATGTAATTGCGATTTTTGGCGCTCTTAATACCTCATTACCTTCAGGGTCAAACATCACCGCGGTATCGTATTGATTTTCCCCTTCTCGCCACACCAAATCAGCCACAAGATAACTGTTTTGTTGGCGTGCTAAGGCTTGTAATTGTGAAACAATCACTGGGTTGTCAATGGTGGCCATTTCATTTTCAGGCCAGACAATAAAATTAGCAGGTTGTGGTAATGTCTTGGTCAGTGCGGCATTAACATCAAAAATAGCTTGAGACATGACTTGGGTATCGGCCCAATAGCCTTCACCATCCATGGGTTTGAGCGCTAAATTTTGGATACTGGGGTCTTGATTGGTTAAGTCTACCGTCGCGGCAATATTAACTGTAGCGGGCACGTTTGCGGGAATTTTCTGCTGGCCCCAGTATGCCAAACCAGCAATCAATATTAGGCAAGCTATTGCGGGTTTATGTATGGCTTTGCGCTGCCAAATAGTCAGTATCAGTTGCGTGATGGCGGTATTACTGAGCACAACTAAAAAGCTCACGCCGACAAATCCGGTAAACGACAATATTTGTAACAAATCGGTTTGTTGCCATTGGCTTTTGGCAATCAATACAAACCAAATATCTTCCAAATAAGGTAACACATAACGCAAAAACTCAACGCTACACCAAGCAAGGGGGAGGGCAAATAGGCTCAATGCCGGCCGACAATGGCGACTGAGTACGATCCCCCAATGGATAACACGGGCAAAGAAGAAGCCCACCCCGATCATTAAAAGACTGCCAATGATGGTGCCGAATAAATCTTGAAACCAGCCATGAGCGAGCCAAGACCAGATAATAGTCGTTGGCAGCAGTAAGCGAAAAGGCTTCACATCCGCTCGGACATGGATCAGTACCAGCACAGGCACCAAAGCAAACCAAGCTAGATAGCCTACGTTATGTCCTGGCATCGACAGGCCAATCAATAAACCCGAAGTCGCGGCAATTAAGATGCTAAAAGTGCGAGAGAAAGCAGGAGTCATTTATACGGTCTTCCTTAATGTTGAATCGGCCAGTGAATTAAATTAACGTGTTTAACTTCTTGCTGTGCAGTCAGCGCAATACTCAGTTTTTGCGGTGATAACTGCGCCAAGTCATGCTTGGCTAGTGGTATTAAGTAACTGTATAAATTACCTGCGTCAAAAACATGAGATGCAAGCTCCCTAATACCTTTTATCCATCCTACGCCGCTGGCTTTTAACCAAGATTCCATTAAGGCCCACCTATCATAAAAATATTCAGGATCGTTTTGTCGATGTAGCTCGTCAGAGGTTAAGCATATTTCAGAAAGTCGCCTCACTTTAGCGGCACTAAAGTGATGCTGGCAAATGTCCAACCCCAGCGGATTAGCATTACTAACGGCGATCATCATGATCTCAGCGCAATGTGACAGGTTAAATTCAATCGCACTATTTTTAACCGATGGTTTACCAACTGGACCCCATTCAAATTCAAGCTCTTGGCCTGCAAGGTGCCGCTTTAACACTTGATTAAGCATGACTCGTTGCTTAATAAATTGCAGACGGGTGGCATTGGTTTTTTCCCTTACTTTTAGCCACTGATCTTGAGTTAAAGCCACTCTGGCTAACTGTTGTTGGGTTGTATTGTCGTTATCGGTATTATTATCAATAATCGCATAGTAAAGGTTAATAACGCCTGGCGAAAGGGGAGGCGATGCATTGGCATTAAGATGGTTGCAGTTGATCACAGATTGAAGCATATCGATTACTCCTTAGGCGGTTTGTGTTGTTTGGGTATAACCACCATCAATAATCAAATTTTCTCCCGAGTGGATCATTGGGTGGGTCGCTAAGCAATATGCGGCATGGGCGATCTCCTCCGGCTGGCAAAAACGGCGTAAGGGGATCCGATTAAACGCGTTTTTTTCCTGATACCAAGGTGCGTTAACGATCATGTCGGTTGCTACGGGCCCCGGTGAAATTGCAAAACTGTTTATTTGTGGGTATTGCTGTGCAAGCCAATGAGTCCATGCAATCAACATGCTTTTAGAGACGCTATAAGCACTTTGCCCTGCACGTGGACGAACCCCAGAAATACTGGCCATATTGATTACGCAACCCTGTTTCGATTTTAGTAAGTGCGGTTTGGCCAACTCAAACAATGCGCAACTGGCCTCATAATTGGTAGCCATGCAACGTTGCCAATCTGTTAATGGCGTTTGCACCAATAAGTTATCGGCTAAGCATCCGGCATTGTTGATTAATACATCAAGGGAGGGGCATTGCTGCATGTATTGTTCGCGCGCGAGCTTATCGGTGATATCAAATATCGCCAGCTCTGCTTTGCCGCCTTGCTGCTTTATCGTTTGTAGCAGCGCATCACTGTGCTGATTTTGCTGACGTACGTTAATTAAAACGTGGTAGCCGTGTTTAGCAAAATAATTCGCCATGGCACTGCCGATGCCTTTCGCAGCACCGGTAATTAATACCGTTTTCATAATAACTCCTCTCGTTTCTCTAATTGCGATAATGGGGCTTCTGGCAGTGAAAAGGCTTGCGCGGTGCAGTAATGAGCAAACTGCCAATGTAGCAGGCATTGCCGCTGCTGATCTGACAAAGCGTAACGTTGGTGAATAAAATTAATGCTCACCCCTTTACGTGCCAACTCTAATGCAGCAATTTGGCATAACGCTTGAGCACCCGCTCTAATTATCGACTCACCGCTGCGCTGCCAAACCACCCAAACCTGTTTGTTGTTACCACGCATTAATGGTCGATACAGGCCTTGTAATAAAACAAATAATTGCTCTAGCAAAGCGGGTTCTCCTTGGCTGGCATCAACCAATACATGTAATGAAGTCAGTCCATCTTGCGCGCATAATTGATTCAATGGTTCAATGGGCAAAGGCGCTTCAGTTAAATTAATATCGAGTTGAGCCATGAGACTGGCTCCTTGATAACTGCGAAGCTGAATCGGAATATTAGAGGATGGCTGCATGGGTCGCTCCTATTAGTGTTTGTTCAAGTGGCGAGTGTTCTGGAATAAATTGTTCGATGTGTCGATTCACAGCTACGGCGGCTTCAAGATTGGCAACATGGGATTGCAGCTCAAGATCGATCTGGGTAATGTTTGCGCTTTGCTGGCAAAAAACAGTAGTAATGCTAGGTGGAAATAACGGATCGCCACTGCACGTTATCAGCAACATCGGAATGCTGAGCACAGCCTGCTCATTAGGTTGCGCAGGCGTAGATTGGCGAGTGTTCCCATCACAATTTTGGCGGCGATGACAAGCGTGCAAAAATGCCGTTAAGCCTTGGCTGTCTTGGTTGTAGTTGGCGTAACTTTGTAATACGTAATCACTCATACTATCGAGTTTAAGCAGATATTCATCACTGAAAAACCAAGGGTAAACTTGGCTAAAAAGGGTCGGGAGAGGAATATCTAGGTTGAGCAACTGCTGCACATTTTTCATCATCCATTGGCCCTTGATACTGATCCGGTCAGCGCTGTTTATTAACACTATTTTTTCTAGATGAGGAGTATGGAGATTAGGCTGCGCCGTTTGCGCTGGCCACTGTTTGGCCATTTCAAGGGCGAGCATGCCACCGAGGGAATAACCTACTAAGATCACCCGCTCAAGGGATAGGTATTGGAGCAGCTCTGTGATGGCATTAGCAATATCACTAAAAGTAAAATCTTGTTGCTGGCTACTGAGTTGATTACCGCCACAGCCAGGATAATCGAGGAACAATTGCTTGTAGTTTTGAAAACCTTGATAACGTTGCTGCTTGATCCAAGATGCTTCGCCATGAAAGAGCCCATTTAGAAAGACTAAGGTTATCTTCGATGCCTGGTTACCTTTTAAATTATATTGCAGCGGTAAATGGGGCGACTGGGTGGCATTAAATTTCATTGCTGTTCCCCTGTTGTACTTGTCTCTTCTACATGAGCTGCCACTAAGATGTTTTCAAGCCAGCGCTCAAACAAGCTAAGATCAAACGCGCCCCCTTGATGGCTTTGTGCGATAGCTTGTTTTACATCGAAAACGATTCGGTTGTGTTGATCAAAAACGGTCACTTTGGCTTCGGTTTTACCCACGTCTTGTTGCACTAATTCGATCAAGGCGCGACAAGGCTGATCCATTGGATGCGCGCGATACAGGTTAAGTTGACCAATAAATACCGGTAATCTGGGCAGCCCATCTTGCAAAATCGCGAGAAAACACAGCAGCTGCAAGCAGGAATCTAAGCCTAAAGGTGATAAGACAAAGTGGCCATTACCGCTATTTAACCAAGTAGCTTCTTTGTTTTGGCAATCATAAGAAGCGAGGATCTGATTTCGTTCCTCATTGATATACAGTTCACCAGTAATACTTTGCATTTTTTCACCGTGGCTAGTGAGCACTTTGCTATATATTTGTTGTTCGGTGGTTTGATAGTGATGAACTAAGCCATTCAGCAGTGGCACTTTATTGGTGGCGCGCACGCTGGGATCAAAACCAATCGTGACACTGGCATGGCATTTAAGGCCAAGATATTTCCCTTGCTTGTTAAATCGGGGGCTATGCAAGCTAAGCTGAATTTCATGGCCATGGGGACCAATAAAACGCTTGTTAACATGAATTTGAAGATCGACTGCAGATGAGCCTTGAGGCAATATTAAGACGCGATCAAGCTTCAGTTGACTCACCTGTAGTGGGTACCATTGCTGGTGACCATGGCTTTTTTGCTGTAACCATGACGCGGCTTCAACAAAGTATTCTAAGACAGCCGTAGCAGGCATGATGTCGCCCATCGGAAAGCGGTGATGGCGTAAGTAAGGCGAATGTTGTTCATTAATACGGCAATGGAACTGACATAAGCCGTGTTTATCCCAATGCACCACTGCCCCTTCAAGTAGTGGCAGGCTAACTTGGCTAATGGTTTCTTGACTTGGCTGGCCGGGTGTATTTGGCCATTTGTATTTAATGCCACGGGATTGCTGATTCAAGCCTTGTTTTGCGCCATCTAGCCATCTATTTAAGCGCTGTTTGTTTTTTATACTTAACATAAAACCTCCACATCAGGTTTGCTTTGTTGATCTGTTAATAAAAATCGGTGGTAGTCACGCTCAAATTGACAAGCAAGGCGGCGCTCATTAGGCGCACGGTGTAAAGTAATGGAGTCAAAGTAAGCAATGAGCTGACCTTGCTGATCTTTTACCCACGCACGCAAAACCTGAGTCTGGTCATCGAGCGAGACCAAATTCAACATGCATTGATAGAGATGATTGAATTGAAACGGTTGAAAAAACTGCACCTGACTCATCGCAACCGGCAATTTGCTGAAAAAATCTTCATGCTGTTTGCTCTCAACTTGGATGCAGCTCAGTACACACGCCTGCAGTACGCTATCTATTGCCAAGGGTGAACAAACAAAAGGTAGATCATCAATGTGACTGTAGCGCTGCTCTTTATCTTCAATATTAAATTCAGATACCAGCCATTGTTGGTCCGTAGATAACGTACACTTACCAGTCAAGCTTTGAAAAAGATCGCCGTGGCTGGGGTTGATCAACTTATAGTAGTTAGCTTGGCCAAAATCGAACGATTGATAAAGCGCCTTACTCATACTGTTCAATTGAGATAAATAAGGTCGTTCTGTTGTTGTCGGTATGGCCGTTGAAATCTGAATAACACTTTGTGCAACCAACACATTATGCCGTAACAACTTACCATTGGCATGATATAGATGGCGCCGCAGTGATACCTTATAACCCCCCCCCTTAACGTGTGTCGCGCTAATAAACAGTCGGATCTGCTCATTACTTGCTAAGGCAAGTGGCCGTTTAATATTAAATGACTCGATGGTGATCTTCGGATAACGTATTTGTACAGGGTTTACTTGTGGCGTAAGTTGCGCAAACTGCATTGCGGCTTGAACACACAGCTCCGCTGAAATTGCTGCGGGAACTAAGCATTGACCAGAGAAAATATGATGTTGCAAAAACACTTGTTGCTGTGGGTCAATCAGCCATTCAAAACTTAACTGCTCTGAACTTTGCTGAAGGTGTTGCGCAAAGTGTACAAAGAACCATTGCTTCATGCGGCGCTCCTTGCAGTGACTTTTGGTAGTAACTGATAGCCAGTTAATAGCGCTATCGGATGGAGGTTATCTTGTCTCATTAGCAAAATATCGACGTGGTGTGGTTTATTGGATGGCGTGATTTGGCTGATGAGTTTACCCTGATTGTTATCTTTATTTTGCCAACCGGGAAGGTAGGTTATTTGGTCTATACTGGCTGGGATCGCGACTTGGCCTTGTAAATAACCATAAAAAGGCAAATGTTGGATAGCTGACATGCAGGCCAAAACAGGGCTGACAAAGCAGGGGTCTGATTCGCTACTAAAGCAATATTGGGCACTGTTGCTAATATCAGAATAAGCCCAGAGGCAGTGTTTTTGCTGCTGCCAATAATAACGAAATTCTAAGGTACAAAATAAAATACCGAGTTTACCTGGCGATAGATCTTTATAGTCGTCAATTACTTGTCTAGGTATTAGGTAGGCATTGGTTATTTCTTCTGTGGTCGGTGTTGTTACATTGCGTGGTTCATCTGCAGCGCTTTTTGAATTCAAGCCTGGTAGCAGTAACTCTGCGCTTAATACCGTTAAGGCTGGCCTAACACATTGCCCTTGCTCATTTAACTTGTCATAACAAATAGTCAACACTAAACCATTTTCCATGGGCCGCCAATGTACCTGAAGGTGTTGCTTAGTTTGACCAATCAGATAAGCCAATCGCGGTGCGGTGATATTTTGCCAACACAAGCTTTGCTGCTTGGCTGAGGCTTGCGTCAACTCCTCCCCAAATGATGTACGAGATAATACGCCTAGACCCATTTCTAGTAAGAACACACTGGGGATCACGACTTGATTATTTAATTTATGAGAATAAAGGTATCGATGTTGGCTTAAATCAAGCCAGACATCCGCAACAATCTCTTTTGCTGATTCGCTGATATTGAGCTTTGATAATGCGACTAAAGTACTTTTCATCAGGCTTTCCTTATTGCGCCACAAATCGGGAATAGATCACGCTGGCGTTTTGTCCGCCGAAGCCAAAGTTGTTAGACAGAACATGGTTCAGTGTTAACTGACGAGCTCCTTCAGCAACATAGTCAAGATCAAGCTCAGGATCGTGCTGCTGATAATTACGGGTACCATGTATCGTCTGATCGCGTAGCGCATTGATGCAAGCCGCGGCCTCTAGCGCACCTGCGGCCATAATGCCATGACCGATCATCGATTTAGTGGAGGAAATAGGCAGCTGGTAGGCATGTTCACCAAACACGGCTTTAATGGCATTGGTCTCGGTTTTATCATTCATTGTGGTTGAGGTGCCATGGGCGTTAATGTAACCAATTTGCTCTGGCGCTAACTGCGCAGTAGCTAATGCGCCGCGTAAGGTGCGCTGAGCGCCCATGCCGGAAGGGTCGGGGTCAGTGGCGCGATAGCCATCTGAATAAGAAGCATAACCTGTGACTTCACACAGGATATTGGCGCCGCGTGCGTGGGCATGTTCAAGAGATTCCATAATTAACACGCCGCAGCCGCTACCCATGACAAAGCCACTGCGCCTAGCATCAAAAGGTCGACACGCAGTATCAGGGTTGTCATGAGTGCTTAACGCGCCAATGCGGGTAAAGCCAACCATTGAATTCATATCAAAATCGTAGGCGCCACCGGCTAACGCGCAGTCTAAGCGGCCATGACGAATTTTTTCAAATGCTTCACCGATACTATTGTTACCGGAAGCACACGCAGTGCCAATACTTAGGGCAGGGCCTGTTAGTTGGTAATAACGGGCGATAAAGTGATTAATGCTGTCGCGTTCATCGCAGCGATAGCGATGTTTTAACTCGTTATCATTTTGCAATGCCTGCCAGTATTGCAAGGGCGAAAGGCTGGCAATGTTTTCATTAGTGAGACTTTGTTTAATAGAAGGCAAAAATTGCGCCATTAAGCTGGTAGGCGAAAAAGGCCGATCGGCTATCATGGTCGCCACTTTTGCCAAATTAAGGGTTGTAAAATCGAGTTTTGCTTGTTCGACCGCTTCATGTACTGCCAGAAAGAACGACTTGATCGATGGATCTAACGTTCGCATCGCAGCCAGCTTAGGAATGGCCTGTATTTCTTTTTCTAAGTTTGGAATAGCGGCGCCAATGGCAACAATGTCACCTTGTAATGGCAAGTGCGATATCTGGGTAATGCCATTTTTACCGGCCAACAAGGCTTGCCAAAGTCGCTCGGTACCTGTGCCAAAGGCACTGACTGCGCCCATGCCTGTAATAACTACTCTTTTCATATTAGCTCCTGCTTGAGATGGTGTGCTGTGGTACGCAAAATTAGACTGACTTGGTTACCAAGATGGTCAATGTGATGGCAAAAGAGGGTGGTAATACCGGCATCTAATTGACATTTTTGTTGGTAATTAAGTTGTCCGATAAGCGGTTTCTTGGCTTGATTTAACACCGGTGCTAAGTACTGATGTTGCAGCTGCAAGCAAGCATAAAAGAGGTTAGTAGCCGCGGCTGCACCTAATGCAAAGCCAGAGTAATCAGTGGCGCAAAGCACCTGAACGGTTGCGCTAAATACCTGCTGCGTTGCCTTCGCTTCACTTTGGTCAAGGGCAGGGATCCCGGCCATAGTTAATTGAATAGCGCTGATCTCTTGGGGTGATAGTTCCGCTTTATCGAGTGTACGTAAAAAGTGGGCTCTGACTTTTTGTTCAAGCTCCGCTTCAGAAAGAGTGAGAATGTGCGGAATATAGCTATTTTCATAAGCAACCAGTTCAATGCTATTTGATACTTGGCGCGATTGAGCAAGGGCAAGGGGCTCAACAATAAAACTCACACCCGCTTCACTGATGGTCAAGCCCGCTTTTGATGGCGTCTGTTTGGCAAGCACGCCAAGTTGATCGAGCGCAAAGAGCTGCTCAATAGTCGGATCCATTTCTGATGCACCAGTAACAAAGCGACGGGCCCTGCCGTCTTGTATGCATTCTAAGGCTTCACCCACTGAGATCATGCCGCCAGCGGGGCCATTTACCACGCTGTAGCTGAGTCCCCGCAGGCCATATTGAATCGAGATCTGACCGCCGGTGGTGTTGGGCAAACGCGGTAAGATCCACAGTGGTGGAAATTCGCGATAGTGGCGATCGCCAAATGCCTGGTAATCAATGGCATCTGAGTTATCGAGTGCATTAAGGTAAGGCTGAGCAGCATTGAGCACACCTTGACTATAAAAAGCGCCGTAGATAACGCCGTTAAGTTGGTCTTGTTCCGCGAGTTCACTGGTACTGAGCTGTGCTTGGTTTAAAGCTAAAGTAGCACTGGCAATCCCCAGTAAACCTTGACGGGTGAGCATTCGGCAAGACTTTTTATCTGGGATCCATTGTTTTATATTGGACTCAGAAACATCGCCTTGTAAAAACGGTAGTTCGTGCTTGGCCCGTAAACAGGACTCACCTTGCTGGTGGGCGGCAAGGTGCTCATTGATATCTGCGCCTAACGGGGTTAATGCGCCGATGCCAGAAATAACAATCCGGTCAATCTCACTCATTTTTCTATCCTCTTAAAAACTAAACTGGTGTTGGTCCCACCAATGGCACTGGAGTTGGATAAACTAAAATTCAATTTGCAGGAAATAGCTTGCTCTCCCACTAATGTCAGTGGGGGAGTGTCTTTTGATTGGGTAAATGGGCGATTGGGGTGGAGCATTTGCTGTTGTAAACTTTTAATACAAACTATTGCCTCTAATGCCCCACTGGCGGCGAGGCTATGGCCAAGAAATCCCTTGCTGGAATTCACCCATGGTGTTAATGAACCAAATATTTGTTGTATCGCAAGGGTTTCGGCGTAGTCATTTTGCTGCGTTGCTGTGCCATGGGCATTGATATAGCCGATATCTCTAACATTGATACTCGCGTCTTGTAGTGCTAATGCCATGGCGCGGGCCTTGCCTTGAGGGCAAGGCTCCGTTAGGCGATAGGCATCTTGACTGCAGCCAAAGCCAAGCACTTGTGCTAATGGTTTTGCACCACGTTGGGATGCATGTTGAGCACTTTCTAATATCAACACGCCAGCGCCTTCTCCTAACACAAATCCATCCCTGTGTTGATCAAAAGGTCGCATACCTTGCTCAAGGTCTGCTCCTTTACTGAGCATATTCAAGCGTGAGAATCCGGACAAGAAGGCCGGTGAGATACGACTATCAGCACCGCCGACTAAGGCTATGTCTAATAAGCCTGCACGGATCATCTGCATACCTTGGCCTATAGCCTGACTAGCACTGGTGCAAGCGTTTACTATGGTGGTTGCAAACCCAGTTAGCCCTAGCACTCGAGATAAATGGGCCAAGTGTATGTTGGGGTAAGTTTGCAATAGCCAGTTAGGGTTACGTTGCGCTGGTAGTAATTTGGTTTGCTCCTCACACAAATTGACGCCTGCACCTATAATGGTGCCGACTTTGAGATTATTAGCTATATCGTCGTAGGACAGCTTCGCTTGATCTAGGGCATTGAGAGCACTGTGGCAGAGCATCTTGGATACCGTTGACATTTGGCGTAGCTGCTTTTGAGTCAGGGGCCACTTATCCATGTGGCCAGATAAAAATTCCAATTGTTGACATTTTGCTAACAGATGTACTTGTTCGCAGGCCAGAGGATCATGCTGTACTAATGGCTTAATGCCAGTGTATCCAGCAATTAAGGATTGCCACATTTGTTCACTGTTATTACCTAGAGCACTGGCGCAACCTAGGCCTGTTACCACAACATCTGTTGGATACATCTTAACCCCTTTCTTTATGCTAGCTCTGCAGTTTGCTGGGTAGCAGAAACCGCTTTGGTATTCTGTTTATATTCAATAAAGTCAACGAGAACACTGACTCTAAAGAATATACTGGCTTGTTTTTTATCATAAAACTCGCTCAAGCAAGCACTCGATAGATGTGGGCATTGGCTGTTTAACTTACTCCGTACTTCATCACTGACTTCACCCGAGCTATTAAGAAATTGCCCTTGCTGTAAGAACGCAGGGAAGATGTCGCCAGGCGCAATCGTTAGGTCATACTCTTGCTCTAATGCATAAATAATGTCGACGAAATCGATTGATTCCGCAGCTAAGTCATCGACTAAGTTCGCCTCTAAGGTTATTTCTTGTTGCTCTACGCCGAGCACCTCTTCCAGCATCTTGGTGATATTTTGCAAAATCATGGTCTCTCCTTTTGATTAAATGTTCTGCGTTAAAAAACATAACAGTAAATAAAACCCTTTTAAAACAATAATTTAAATTATTTTTTTCGTGGGCGTATAGATCCTCCTCTCTTCATTTTGAAAAGATTTTTCATTTTATAATTGGTAGTCACTTTGACTATAAAGACGGTTTAATCGGTTTTAGATAATAGGCGTACTTCCTTTTTGTAGTGATAAGTGCTAATAAAAGGTTTTATTCCGGTGAGGTGTATAAAAGTTATTTAAATCAAACTGTTAACAAGATGTGACAGGTGTACATGACTGTATTTAAAAGAATTCTTGATTGATGTGTTAGCAGCGGCAAAATATAAATAGTTGTAGGAAAAGAATGGTATTTTGTGAACTACGTTATTTGATTGTTAGATTTGGGCAATATAGGCTTGTATTTTTAGACTTATATGTGGTTAAAGTTAGGTTCGCGCTGTTAACGCGTTTGAAGATAAGCGATGGCATGTAGACTAAACATGTTCGTTAAGCTCAACATAACGTCATTCCTAGTCCTTTGTGGATATGATTTTAGCAATTAGATATGTCAACTGAGTGAGGGGGAACCTAGGCAAACCCATAAATGTTTTTTGAACGTTTAGTGGTGTTTTCTTAGGCGAATATCTGTCGGTAGTTAAGCCATCAACAGCCTTAGAAGTATGATTCTACGGCGTTTCGTATAATAAAATGTTACTTGTTGAAGGTTATGCTCAAATATTTTACGTTCATGCTTTTGCTCTAAGGAGATGTTTTTTGAAATTTTTATTTAGTATATCTGAAGGGGCAGAGCCTTGAGCTATCATCCTACATTGCCCGTAACAATCAATGATTTCATCCATCGTATAGAGACGCTTGAATTACCCACTTTTTCAAACCTGATGATAGTGAAATGTCATTTTGACATTGCACGATATCAGCTGAATATGTTTGAGATGCTGGGGGTGGATTGTCCTGCTGAAATTGCAAATTCTGTCTATAAACGTCAAGCTGAGTTTTTAGCCGGTCGGTTTTGTTCCCAGCAAGCTCTACAGTTACTCTCTACTGAGAGAGTAACTATCAATATAGGTGAAAATCGTGCGCCAATCTGGCCAGATAGGATCATTGGCTCAATTGCCCATAGCAAGCAAATTGCGTTGGCTGCGGTAGCGGAGGTTTCTTCCTACCAATACATTGGTATTGACTGTGAAGGTGTTATAGACAAAGCGTTAGCAAGTTCCATTGCATCAACTATCGTCACTAACAATGAACTCAATTTACTGACATCTTCTGGTGTTGAGTTATTAGCGACTGCCGTTACGATCGCTTTTTCATCTAAAGAAGCCATGTTTAAAGCGTTATATCCTAAAGTCGGCTATTACTTTGACTTTTCTGTCGCGGAAATAATTAAAATAGACTTATTAGAAAACCTGCTCTTCATTCAATTAATCGAGACATTATCTCGTGATTATAAGAAAGGTGACATTTTTAAATGTTATTTTTACTTTGATGAACAACATATTATTTCTCTGATGGCCCAATAACCCTAAACGCCATTTCCTATTTCTTGTCCTTTTCCTCTAAACTTTTTTTGAGCTGCAAGTCATATCTAAATTGCCATTTAATCAACTAAAAATGCATGATGTTATTTTTATCGAATAAAGCGATATGCAACTACATTAATTGTTACTTTCACAGCATGTTCAGCATATAAAAAACCTTATTAATGTTTGTTAGTGACCTTTATGTTACTAGTCTTTTCTGGCGTTAAATCCCAATTAAAAGTATTTAAGTGGTTTATCATTCCATTATTATTAATTTATATAGCTAATAAATTCAAAGAAATAGAGGGTGGCCTTGTGTTAATAATTAGTTAATCAAATGTTTAAAAAGGTGTATTGAATGATTAAAAAGTGTCGTTTAGTATGTTGTCAGTTGATTCTGTTGTGATTGTGAATTGGTTGTTATGAGCTTTTTAATTTATTTTTTATTGCTTTATTTGGGTTGCTTTAGTTCGGCAACATATTTCCTATCTAACAAAAAATCTTACCTTTATCTAAGTACGTAGTTTCATTCTTTAGAAATACATGCTTACTGACTTAAAACATAATTAAAGCGCTTAAACTTACATAATTTATTTTAACATCTACCCTCATTTGAAAATTTTGACTGCTAAATATAAGAGTTTGATGATATGAACATAAATGAAAATACAAATAGTAATGATATCGCTATTGTCGGCATGTCATGTCGCTATCCCGGTGGCGTAAATTCACCTTCTCAATTTTATGATTTCTTGTTAGCGGGTGGCGATGGCATTGTTGATGTGCCCGCCGATCGCTGGGACATCAACTCTTATTACGACAGTGATAAAGACAAAGTTAACCGCATGTATGTTAAGCGTGGTGGTTTCATTGCGGACATAGACCAATTTGATCCACAATTTTTTGGTATTTCACCGATAGAAGCCCCCCATATCGACCCACAACACCGATGGCTACTTGAGCTGACTCACGAAGCCTTGGAAAATGCAGGACTAAAAGCGGGGACGTTAAAAGGCAGTGACACAGGCGTATTTATCGGTCAGTTCATGCATGATTATGAGCAAATTCAACTGGACTCAGCCGCCCATGGCATGATCGCAAGCCATTCTGCGACGGGGCCATCAATGACCCTGACCGCTAACCGCATTTCTTACTGTTTTGACTTTGTTGGGCCAAGTGTCACTTTAGACACGGCATGCTCTTCTTCATTGGTCGCCTTAGACATGGCCTGTAAATCCCTGTTAACCGGAGACAGTCGCGTCGCGATAGCCGGTGGTGTCAATATTCTACTTCGCCCAGAGTTAACCATGTCGATTTGTAAAGCATCGATGTTGTCTCCCGATGGCCAATGTAAAAGTTTTGATGCTTCTGCCAATGGTTATGTGCGCAGTGAAGGCGCTGGCCTAGTGGTGGTTAAAAAACTCAGTGATGCGATCGCAGATGGTGACAATGTATTAGCAGTAATTAAGGCTTCTGGGGTTAACCAAGACGGACAGACCAGCGGGATAACCGTACCTAATGGCGATGCACAGCAACGGCTGTTGAAAAAATCATTAGCTAAGGCGGGTTTTACTGGTGCCGATATTCAATATGCAGAAGCCCATGGCACGGGCACCGCCGTTGGTGACCCCATTGAAGTTAATGCACTCGGGCAGACTTTAGGGCAACGTCAGCAGGGGCAAGAGCAATGTGTTATTGGCTCGGTAAAAAGCAATATTGGCCATACCGAGGCAGCAGCAGGTGTCGCCGGATTAATTAAAACGGTGATGGCGATGAATGGGGGAGTGATCCCTAAAAACATCCATTATCACAACACTAATCCGGCGATAAATCTAGCCGAGTTAAACGTTCAGATCGCCAGTGAAAATAAACCATGGCCTGTGGCACCGGGACAAACTAAAAAAGCCATTATCAATTCATTTGGCTTTGGCGGTACTAATGCAAACGTAGTACTAGAAGAAGCGCCTCAGGTCACTGTAAAAAATGACCAAGATGCAACCACTAAAGTCATTCAAAGCTTATGCTTGAGTGCTAAAACAAGCCAAGGGCTGAAAGGACAAGCACAGGCTTTTATTAACCATATTAACGCAAATGAAGCTGTCTCGATTGATAGCATTTGCGCCGAGGCGGCATTAAGTCGCGAGCATTTTAAACATCGTTTAGTGGTTAATGGTCAAGATAAAGTGCAAGTATTGGCAGGGCTAGCAGACTTTATTAACGATACCCCCGCGAATAATTATGCGCAGTATTCAGTGACGCCACAAGCTTCAGGGCCTTTGGCATTCATCTTCTCAGGCATGGGGACTACTTGGCCGCAAATGGGCATGCAGTTATACCAAAAAGAGCCTGTTTTTGCTGCCATGATGGACAAGTGTAGTGATGCAATACAAGCCTATACAGGATGGTCATTGGTTGAGCTGATTGCCGATGAGACAAAACCTAATGCTATTTATGATACTGAAATTGCGCAACCGGGCATTTTTTCTGTTCAAGTTTCACTAGTGGCGCTACTCGCTAGCTGGGGTATTAAAGCCGACGCTATTGCCGGACACAGCGCTGGAGAAGTCGCTGCCGCTTATTGTGCGGGCGCGTTAAGTTTTGACGATGCAGTAAAAGTTATCTATCACCGCAGTCAGCTGCAGCAGACCACCGAAGGGCAAGGGAAAATGCTCGCCGTCGCACTAACAGAGCAAGAGGTGGCACCTTACTTAGCTAATGTTAGTGATAAAGTTTCCATTGCCGCCATCAATAGTGAAACTGCGCTTACCCTATCGGGCGATGCGGACTGCTTAACGGATATTTTTAATCAATTAGATAGCAAAGGAATATTTGCGCGATTTCTAAAAGTAGGCGTGCCTTATCACAGCCCAGTGATGGACCAATTAAAAGCGCCGCTGATCAATGCCCTTAACGATATTGTTGTGACAACGCCGCATACGCCGCTGTATTCAACGGTTTCAGGTAAATTAACGCAAGTAGGTGATTGGGATGCGGCCTACTGGGCTGACAATGTCCGAGAGCCGGTATTATTCAAAGCCGCCATTGAGGCGATGAGTCAAGATGGCTTGACTAGCTACATTGAAGTGGCACCCCATACCGCATTAGGAAGTTCAATCGAAGCAAACCTTAAAAGTGCTAAGGCGGTTGCGGGCATCGTGATCCCGACCATGAAACGCGGTGCGGATGATAATTTAATGTTGGCCAATACCTTAGCCAGTTTACATTGTCATGGTGTTGACGTTGATTGGCAGCTGCAATACCAAGCTATGGGATCGCCTGCGCAATTACCAAATTATGCGTGGCAACATGCAAGCTATTGGCAAGAGCATGAAGACGTGAAACAAGCGCGCTTGTATAACACGCAGCCTCAAGGTGCATTTGCGCGCAGCCTACATCCATTACTGGGTGGCCGACTGACCTCCACTGCTGCCCTTTGGCAAAACAAGTTAGATTTACAAGAGCAAAGCTACCTTATCGATCACCAAGTCGATAACGAAATTATCTACCCCGGTGCGGCTTATGTTGAAATGGCCCTCAATGTGGCGAAATCTCAACCTGATTCAAGTGATGCGGGTTTTTGTATTGAGAACATTGCATTCCTGCGCGCATTTTTTGTTTCACCGGAACAAACGCAAACCTTAGAAACCGTTTATCAACAAGAGACGGGAGAATTTACCATTTCGGCCTGTCATCCAGACTCCGGTCAATGGTCATTATATAGCCAAGGTCGCATCAGTAATGATGTTGTACCACATGGGCAACAAACTTTTGATTTAATTGCGATAAAAGGGCAACTTGGCGCCCAGCAAAGTAAAGCTGATTTCTACCAACACTGTCATCAACTCGGCTTAAATTACTTAGATTGTTTCCAAGGCGTTGTCCACGCTTGGCATGACGACATGGACAGCCTAGTTAAAATTAAATTACCTACTCAGCTAGAAGGTCAGCTGTCGAACCACCTACTGCACCCAGCGATTTTAGATGGCGCATTTCAAAGCCTATTCGCTACCATCAGCAGCGCGTATTTACCCGTGAAAATTGGCCTGATTAACTATTTACGCAAGCCAACAGAGATCTGCTACGGTTATTTGCAAACTAAATTTAAAGATGCCCACGAAATTAAAGGCGATCTTTACATTTTGAATGAACAGGGTGAAACGTTGATAGAGTTAATTGGCGTTGAGCTAAAAGCTAATACGTCACAACTGCAAGATCAGCAAGCGACACTCGCTTCTACCTATCACTATCAATGGCTTGAAGATAAGGCATCAGAAACGACCAAGATAGCGCCTGGTCATTGGTTAGTGTTTGCTGATGAGCAAGGTGTTGCCGCAGCGCTCACTCCGCAACTGGAAGCCCTTGGCCATCAAGTCACCAACGTACCTTACCAACAGCAAGCATCGGCTGAACTGAGTCAACAACTGCAAGTGATGTCGCAACAGGTGACAGGCATTATTTACTTGTGGGGACTTAATAGCGCGATTAATCAAGAGCAACATTTATCACCTGCTTGCGATCACAGTACGATCGTGCCGTTAGACGCTTTTCAAGGCATAAATAGCGTCAGCTGGAAGCAAGGTTTGCCAATTTACATTGCGACTCAAGGCGCGTATCAACTTCCGCAGGATGAATGCTTACCACGCCCAGAGCAACTGGCGTTATGGGGGTTTTCTCGCGTATTGGCTTCAGAGCATCCTGAATATAGAGTAAGTTTGGTCGATCTTGATATTGCTGCGAACAAGGCGGTGATAAACCTGCTCACAGATGAGGTCAACAGTCAGCATTTTGAGCAAGAGTTATCGCTGCGCGAAAGTGGTCGTTTTGTGCATCGTTTACAGCGCACCAAACATGAGACCATCGCACAAAATCAACATTATATTGTGCCAATGACGGACACAACCCACTATCAATTGGGCCTTCATCATGCGGAGCAAGGTAAAACCTTAATGCCATATTTGGCAGAAAAGCCGACGCTGCTCGCGGGTAACGAGCTGGTTATTGAATTGGAAAAAGTCGTGCTTGAATCAGCACAGCTATCCAGTTTGGTTGAGTCTAGTCAGACTAATGCGAGTAAAGCGCAAGTTTATGCTGTGCAGGGACGCATTGTAACAATGGGCGCAGAAGTGTCAGGCTTTAGCTTAGATGAGGTTGTTGTTTCAGTGACGACGCAGCCACCAGCATCATCGATTATTTGCCGTGCTGATTTAGTGATTAAGGCGCAATCTAGGCTCGATTTAGGTGCACTAAAAGCGGCACTGATTAACCAAATGACTCTAACTGCTTTAGCGGATGAGAAGGGCACCGTCCTTGTACATCAAGGCACATCTGCAGCTGCAATTGCTTTATGTCAGCAGCTCACTAAGCAAGGTGTGAATGTTGTTGTAACTGTTGCAGATACAGAGCAGCGTGCATTATTCAATCATGTAGACGTTGCTGGGGTGTGCGAATCACATCAAACGCAAGCATTAGCCGATTTATTGCAAGGTTTTGCCGTTAGTCAGGTGGATGCTGTGATTAATTTTGCAACAGGGCCACAGCCGCTGCGTATTGCTCAATTAATCAAACCAGCAGGTTTGTTTGTTAATTTGACTGATAGCGGGAATGTCGCGCTGTTTAATGCTTTACAAGAACATGACATTCGTTATGTGAAGTTGGATCTCGCAACATTAATCACGCATCGTCCTCGTCAAATTAGTCAAAGTATGCAACTGCTCCAAGCTGATGACAACGAGTTACATCAGGTGTCTGCGCCACTTGAGACCTTCACTTTAAACAACTTGGCTCAAGTAACGTTGCAGTTGCAGCAGCAAGATAGCCAAGTGCTGCTCGATCTAAGCCAACGTAGTGGCAAAGTGCTAAAAGCGGTGCCAGAGCAGGTGATTACAGGCGAAAAGAGTTACTTAGTTACGGGCGGTTTAGGTGGTTTAGGCCTAGAAATTATGGCTTGGTTGGCTCAGTCTGGCGCGAAGTCGATTGTGTTAATGGGCCGCAGCGCCCCTAAACCAGACGCATTGCATGCCATTGAATTGGTGCGTGAATTGGGCGTAGAGGTGTTGACGTTGCAAGGGGATGTGAGCCAGCTGGGTGACGTTAAACGTGTTGTTGAGCAAATTAATGGCAGGGCATACCCACTGGGAGGCATTATTCATTCAGCGGGTGTCTTAGACGATGCCACTATTATGCAGCAGAGCCATGAAAAGTATCAGCGCGTGCTGCAGCCGAAAATTCAAGGCAGCTGGAACTTACATTTAGCTACCCAAGCTATTGAACTCGACTTTTTTGTTTGTTTCTCTTCCATTGCCGCCGTCGTTGGCTGGGCAGGGCAAAGCAACTATGCCAGCGCCAATGCCTACATGGATGGTTTGTGTGCTTACCGCCGGGCACAGGGAAAACCTGGGCTGTCAATTAACTGGGGACCGTGGGCTGAAGCTGGTATGGCGGCTAACTTAGCCAGTGAAGATATTAAACGGATGAATAATGCCGGTATGGCAGCGTTAGCACCTGATGCTGGGTTACATGCGATGGCGCACTTGATGCAATCATCCATGGCGCAGGCTGGGGTGTTTGATCTTGATTGGTCAAAAATATTCAATCAACAGGTTAATCCTAGCCAAGCCACGGTATTTAGTCAGTTCTTTGATTTAGCCGACGCCAGTCAGTTAGATGATTTCTTGGGACGATTTAATAGCAGTGAAGGGGATGAGAAGCGCCAAATTTTATTGGAAAAGGTAACTGACACCTTGGCCATGGTGCTTGGTCTTGATTCAAGTGAAAACTTAGAGCCTAACGTCAATGTGTTTGAATATGGCTTGAACTCATTAATGGGCATGGATTTGAAAAACCGCTTACAAGCAAGTGTTGATTTACCGCTACCTGCTACCTTGATTTTAAAACACCCCAGTGTCGATGCGATGACTGACTTTATTCTCGCCCACGCCTCGCCTGCGCAAGAGGTCGCACAAGAGGCTATTTCAGTAGTACGTGAGTCGCAAAAAGTGAAGGTGAGCATATGAGTATGAAAGCGTTAGTTGAGCGTTGTTTAAGCGAAGCTATCTCGCTGTCACTCAACGATGATGGCGGCATTGATATTCATGCCGAAAGTGAAATATCCAGTGCCACGATTGAGCTACTAAAGGCGAATAAAGCAGAGCTGATTGCATTTTTAACGTCGCAGCAACAGAAAGTTGTAGCCAAGCCGTTAAGTGCTATTGCGGCAACGGGACAGCCAGTTGGACCGCTGTCGTTTGCGCAGCAACGTTTATGGCTGATCGATCAAATTGATGGTGAAAGTAGCCAGTACAACTTGGCGACGGCTTTGCAGCTTAAGGGCATGTTAAATGTGGATGCGTTGGAGCAGGCGATAGCGCAAATTTGTGCTCGGCATCAGATCTTACGCACTGTATATCGTGTTAATGAAGATGAAACGGTGCAGCAAGTGGTCAGTGATGACTGGGCATTTAAGCTAACACAAATTGACTTGACCGAGCTTGATCAGGCGACACGCAAAGAAGAAATAGCGGCCCTTATTGAACAAGACGCACAGTGCTCGTTTGATTTAAGCACTGAGCTTATGCTTAGGGCCACTTTAGTAAAGGAGCAAGAGCAGCAATTTGTGTTACTGCTTACCATGCATCATATCGCGTCTGATGGGTGGTCGCGTCACATTTTGTGTGACGAAATGTTTAGCCTATATAATGATTTTAGTGCTGGCCGCGCGCCAGCACTGCCAGAGTTGCCGGTTCAATACAGTGATTATGCAAGGTGGCAGCGTACCGAGTTATCGGGCGAAACACTTGAAAAATTAACTGGCTATTGGCGTGAAAAGTTAGCCGGACATTCCGGTCAGCATAGTCTGCCACTTGATAAAGCGCGGCCTAAGGCATCCTCGTTTAAAGGGCAGACCATTGTCAGGAAGCTTGATGTTAGCACCACGGCGCAGTGGAATCGCTTCGCACAACAATCGGGCGTCACCCTATTTATGTTGCTCCATGCAGGACTAGTATCATTATTGTCGCGCTACAGTAATGACACCGATATCGTGATTGGCACGCCGACGGCGAATCGAGATAATGATCAACTGGCGCCTTTAGTCGGCTTCTTCGTTAATAGCTTAGCGTTAAGAACAGAGCTAAAACAACAATGTAGCTTTAATGAACTGTTGCAACAATGTCGTGACTGTTTGTTAGATGCGTTTGAACATCAACAAGCGCCATTTGAATACTTAGTTGAGCAAATGCAGGTTGAGCGCCATCTAAACCTTAGCCCAATTTTTCAAGTGATGTTGGCATTGCAAAACAACGCGGCGGGGATCCCTCGCTTGGCGGGCATGGAAATAACCCCTGTTGAGCAACAAAGCCAAACTGCGAAATTTGATTTAAGTTTAGATGTGATTGAAACTGAGACTGGTCTTGAGCTTTCGTGGGAGTACGCCACTGATATATTTGATCATGACACCATTGCCAGTATGGCGGCGCATTTTGAGCACTTGTTACAGCAATGTATGGCTGCACCGACAGTAAAAATATCTAATTTAGAGCTATTCTCAAAAGCTCAGCTTCACCAGCAGCTCGTGGCCTGGAATGATACGCAGACACACTATCCGGATAATGTTTGCTTACAACAGGTGTTTGAACAAAAAGCAGTTGAATTTGCCGATCAGTTAGCTGTTGCCGATACCACTACACAATTAACTTACGCGCAATTAAATGCTAAAGCGAATCAGCTAGCGCATTATTTACGTGAGCAGTACCAAGTAGCGCCAGAGCAGTTAATCGGTGTTTCTTTAGCGCGCTCTGTCGACACCGTTGTCACGCTTTTGGCTATCTTAAAAGCGGGTGGCGCGTATCTGCCCCTTGATCCGCTTTATCCGCCAGAGCGCTTAGCCTTTATGCTTGACGACAGTCAGGCCAATTTGGTGATCACGCAGCAAGACATCGGCGACAAGATAGTTAACTTAGGCCGTCACGTTGACACCTTGGTGTTAGAGCAAGCCAATGATGCAATATCAAGTCAAAAGACGTCAGATCTTGAGATGAATGAACAGCACTGTCGTCAGTTGGCGTATGTGATTTACACCTCGGGCACCACGGGTAAGCCAAAAGGGACATTGCTTGAGCATCGCGGCGCGGTGAACTTGGCCTTTGGCCAGAAATCGGCGTTTTCAGTCACAGCGCAAAGCAGAGTGCTGCAATTTGCCTCGTTTAGTTTTGATGCGGCAACGTTTGAGTGGCTGATGGCGTTAATGCATGGCGCATCGCTGCATATTTGCAGTGATGACAGCCGCACCAACCCTGCATTGCTGCAACAGATGCTGGTTGAGCAAAAAATCACTCATGCCACGTTACCGCCCTCCTTATTGCCCCACTTAGACATTGAGGCTAATTATGTGCTGCAATCACTTATTGTGGCGGGCGAAGCGTGCGACCCACTGCAAGCTCAGCGCTGGTCACAGCGTTACCGTTTAATCAATGCTTATGGTCCGAGTGAAACCACTGTTTGTGCCAGTGCGCAAGTGATTGAGCCTAACGCGCCGCTAACCATTGGCCGCGGTATCGCCAATACTCAGTTGTATGTTCTAGGCGCCAATCTAAACTTGTTGCCTGTTGGCTCAGTAGGGGAGCTTTATATTGCGGGGGATGGTGTTGGCCGCGGCTACTTAAATCGTGATGATTTAACGGCACAGCGCTTTATTGAACACACATTAATCACGGGCGAGCCGGCCACTCGATTATACAAAACCGGTGACTTAGTGCGCTGGCAGTCAGATGGTCAGCTGGTCTTTTTAGGCCGAGCGGATGACCAGGTGAAAATACGTGGTTATCGCATTGAATTAGCCGAAGTAGAGCAACAAATACTTAACACCGACGGCGTTAAGCAGTGTGTGGCATTAGTGCGCGAAGATAAACCGGGCCAACCCTATTTAGCGGCCTATCTTGTTGCGAGCAAAACCTTGGTTGAGACTGAGCAAAAAGTGCTAATAGAGGCGGTGCGCGCTCATCTAGCTGCGCAATTGCCAGATTACATGATCCCAAGTGTCATGATGTGTCTTGAGCAGCTGCCACTCAATAGTAATGGCAAGATAGATCGTAAAGCCTTACCACAACCAGACTTAAACCAAGGGCAAGATTATGTTGCGCCAAATTGCGAGCTAGAGCGGCAGATTTGTGAGATCTGGCAGCAAGTACTGAAACAACCGCAGATAGGGTTACAAGACAACTTTTTCCAATTGGGCGGCCATTCACTTACTGCAACCCAAGTCATTGCTAAGGTGAATCAGGCGTTTGATCTTCAGTTGCCAGTGAAAACCCTATTTCAAGCGCAAACCGTGTCGGCGTTAGTAGAAACGATTAACAGTCAAACCAGCCAACAGAGCATGGCTATTATTGCGTATGAAAAACAGGGACCGATACCGCTTTCATTTGCCCAGCAGCGTTTATGGCTGTTAAATCAAATTGAAGGCAGCAATGCTCATTACAATATGCCAACGGTAATCGAGCTTAAAGGTAAGCTCGATAACGTGGCGTTAACCAAAGCCATGACAACCTTGGTTGAGCGCCACCAAGTATTACGTACTAATTATCCTCAACACGAGCCCGTGCAAGTTATTAATGAACAGGTAAGTGTTAGTATTAATAGGGTAAATTTAGCGACACTAACCGCATCAGAGCAGCAGGCGGATCTTGAGTCAATAATGCAAAATGAGCTGGAGAACGGCTTTGATCTTGAACGTGATCTCATGTTACGTGCAACATTAGTTACTCTTGCTAGCGAACATCATGTGCTACTGGTCACGCTGCATCATATTGCATCAGATGGTTGGTCTGTTAGCTTATTAATGCGAGAATTCAGCCTGCTTTATCAAGCGTTTGCTAAAGGAGAGGGGGATCCACTTGCGCCGTTGCCGGTGCAATATGCTGATTATGCCATTTGGCAACGAGAATGGTTACAAGGTGATTATTTAACAAAACAGTTAAGCTATTGGCAGCAGCAGCTTGCTGACTTACCCCGCGTACACAGTTTACCATTGGATTTTACACGGCCAAATTTGCCCAGTTTTCGTGGTGGAAATGTGACTCAAACCATTTCAAGTAAAACCGCGGATGGCTTACGTGGTCTTTGTCAGCACAATGAAGCAACATTATTTATGGGACTTAACGCGGCCTTTGCAGCGTTTTTATCTCGTTTTAGTAATGAGAAAGACATCGTAATTGGCTCAGCCATTGCTAACCGTGAGCAAGCGGAAGTGGCTCAATTACTTGGCTTTTTTGTCAATAACTTAGTGCTTCGATCCGATTTGAGTTGTGAGCCTAGTTTTACTGAGCTACTTGGGCAAAGTAGACAAACCTGTCTTGACGCTTTTGATCATCAGCAGGTACCGTTTGAGCAAATTGTAGAAGTTATCCAGCCTGAGCGTAGTGTGAGTCATACGCCACTATTTCAAATCATGCTGGTGTTACAAAATAATGAGCAAACTAATATTACTTTACCGGATTTAACGGTAACAGAATTGGCTTATCCTGAGCATAAAGCTAAGTATGATCTAACACTATATGTAAAAGAAACACCGCAAGGATTGGCACTCAACTGGGAATATAGCCGAGATGTTTTTTACTGCGAAACCATAGAAAAAATGGCGGAAAATTTTGCCATTTTACTGGATGGTTTAGTATCACAGCCGAGTGTGAGTGTATTTAATGTGCCGATGTTATCGGCGTCAGAATCGCAATATTTGCTGACCGAACTCAATGCCACCAAGGTTATTTTACCTGATTCTCCGCTGCCGTATCTGTTTGCTCAGCAAGCAGATACCAATGCAACGAAAACGGCGGTGTGCTTTGCACAGCGTACCTTGAGTTACCAAGATCTAAATGAACAAGCCAATCAACTGGCGCGTCATTTGAGGTCCTTGGGCGTTTGTCGAAATAGCCTTGTCGGACTTTGTGTTGAGCGCAGTGAACAAATGATGGTGGCGCTGTTGGCTATCTTCAAAGCGGGCGGGGCGTACGTGGCCTTAGATCCTCATTATCCCCAGGCGCGATTGGCCTACATGTTGGCTGATAGTGGTGCCCAAGTGGTGATCACGCAAAGTCACTTACGTGACGTGTTAACAGTCGATGGGCAAACCGTGGTTGATTTAGACACCACTGATGTGTCTGACTACGAATCACATAATGTTGATGAAGTTGCCGTTAGCGCAGAGGATTTGGCCTATGTGATTTATACCTCAGGCTCAACAGGTCAGCCTAAAGGCGTGATGATTCAACATGGCGCGCTGACCAACTTTATGCTGTCGATGCAAGATAAACCCGGCCTGAGTCATGATGACACCTTGTTGGCTGTCACGTCACTGTCGTTTGATATTCATACCTTAGAGCTCTACTTGCCGCTGATCAGTGGTGCGACATTGGTGATTGCCAGTCGAGATGATGCCTCCCAGCCAGGTGCGCTGCGCCAATTGCTTGATAGCCATCAAGTGTCGATGATGCAAGCCACGCCGGCCACTTGGAACATGCTGATTGATGACGGCTGGTACGCCCAGCAGCCACTCAAAGTGTTGTGTGGTGGTGAGGCGTTAAGCAGTAAATTAAAAGCGGCGTTAACACAACAAAGTCACATCGCCTTGTGGAACATGTATGGCCCTACCGAAACCTGTGTGTGGTCGTCAGTACAAGCATTATCAGTAGACACGCCGATCACCTTAGGGCGCCCGATTGCCAATACCCAGTTTTATGTGGTGGATAACCAGTTGCAACCGGTGCCAATGGGTGTCGCGGGTGAGCTATTAATTGGCGGAGCAGGACTAGCGAAAGGTTATTTAAACCGTGATGCGCTAACGGCGGAGAAGTTCATCAACTTTACAGTTGGGTCATCGCCATTAGGGCGGGTTTACCGCACTGGCGATTTGGTACGGTATCAGCGTGGTGGTGAGTTGGAATACCTCGGTCGGTTAGACCATCAAGTGAAGATCCGTGGTTTTAGGATTGAACTGGGTGAGATAGAAGAATGCTTAGTGAAGCACCCAGCGGTGGCGCAATGTGTGGTCATGGCACAAAACGATCCAGACTTGATTGTGGCCTATGTTGTGAGCAGTGACGGGGTGGTTGATGTAGCGGCATTTAGTCATCAATTGCGCAGTTATTTGAGTGAACAGCTGCCAGATTACATGTTGCCAGGCAGCCTAATGTTACTTGATGCTATGCCACTGACGGCGAATGGCAAAGTGGATAGAAAAGGGTTACCGGCCCCTGACTTAAGTCAAGTGCAAGGGGAGTATGTTGCGCCAACGACGCCTCTCGAAGCACAACTCTGCCAAGTTTGGCAGGAAACACTTGGTTTGGAAGCCATCGGGATAAAGGACAATTTCTTTGATCTAGGAGGTGACTCTTTAACCTTAATCAAACTAGCTTCGAAATTATCTAATCTTGGCTTTAGTATTAAAGCGCAAGACATACATCGACAACAAACAGTTGAACAACTCACAAAAGTGATTCAACAACAAGCCCAAGTTGATCTTCATCAACTCAGCGCTAGCGAAATAAACAATATTCCTTTATTGCCCAGTATTCATGAAATGTTTGAATTTGCACAGGGTGAAGGCTATGAGGGGGATATTAATCACTGGAATAGCAATATTGTTATTGAGTTTAAAACGGGGCAGTTCAATATTGGTCGCGTTAATGAAACCATTAATTTGTTGATCAAATACCATAGTGTATTGAGAGCAAGAATTAATATTCAATCTTCAGGCGCCAAGCAATTGAATATTATTGCACACCAAGATTATCAGTTATCAACAGTTGATTTAAGTTCATTTCAGTTGACTAAAAGTGAAAAACTAAAAGAAGTTATGGCTGAGCTCCAGCTGTCAATTAACTTAACAAGTAATCCATTTCAAGTGTGTTTATTAAATTTCGGCGAAGCAGACCATTCTTATTTAGTTATTACTATACATCATGCCCTAATAGATGGTTTTTCATCTGGTGTGTTAAAGAATGATTTCTTATCCATATACAAGCAACTTGAGCAGGGCGGCAAAGTGACGCTACCGGAGCAAAATGTTACCTATCCTGCGTATGCTCAAGCGTTGTCAAATTATGCTCAATCTGATCAGATGCAACCTGAGTTAGCTGTTATTCAGAGTATTGATTGGCAACAAGCTAAACCTTTGCCGACTGATTACCCGGGTACGAACTTGGTTTCCAGCAACCAAGGTCTTGAAGTTGAGCTATCGGCGCAAGATACGCAAGCGCTACGAATCGCTCTGGCTAAGTTAAATCAAGTTAGTATGCGTTCTGCTATGGTGACGGCGTTGGTTAAATCCATTGCCCATTTTACACAAAGCCAGTATGTGAATTTGGATATTCAACGACACGGGAGGCGAGACGAAGAAGTTGGTCAGAACCTAAGTCGACTTGTTGGCTATTTTTCCGATGTCTATACCACGCCATTTCATTGCTCTTTTGGTAACACTGTAGCAGATGAATTAGAGAATATTTCGCAGCAGTTTTTCTTTGCGTCAAAAGAATTAAAGTCTTTTCCATTATTGCGTTATTTAAGCCAAGAGGCGACATCACAGCAGCTTATGGAAAATATTCCTCGAGCTGATATTGCTATGAATTTACTGGATGATATTGAGTCATTAGAGCCCGAAGAATCGGGTGATTTTCGATTGGTTTCTTATGATGAGGTTGATCATCACAATATTTGGCGCGATAAAAAATTAACCCGAAAATGGAAAATATATGTTTTAGCCCATGTCGTTGCGGGACAAGTTAAAGTGACTTTTTCATACAGTGATACCTTATATAAAAAAGAGACAGTCGAGAAGTTGGCAGAGCATTTTCTAAATGAACTGACTCGGTTGATAAAATAAAAAATGATGATGACTGGCTAGTAATAGCCTAATGGAAATAATATGGGTAATAAGTGATTGGCTTACTCATTACCTTTATTAATTAAGGATGAAAAAAAGTGAAAATGATATTTAAACCCCTAGCGTTATCGCTATTAATGACCAGTACTTTAACTTCGGGTTATGTATTAGCAAATACAGATAATGAAGCGCCTTTGGCAATCATTAACCAATTGCAACAAAATGGTGCAGGTATTAGTGTGTCGAGCGAAACACTCGCGTTGTTTGCTAATCATCCCAAGCTAAGCGGACTAGCCCTTAATACTGAAGTAGATCTAAATTACGCTCGTTTAGCCGATGAAATTTCAGACTATATCACGCCACTCCCACGAGGTAGTCAACTTGAGATGTCTGATTTTGAACGTCAAACGTTGACTGCATATTTAGATAGTCCTACAGACGCTGTTTTAGCTAAATTTCTCGCCTTATATTATTTAAATCGTTCACTCGTTAATGAGTGGCTTGTGCCTAGTAAAGGTCAAGCATTAAAAAACAGTATTCTTGTTGATTATTTTTTTAATCGGGTTGACGAATTAAATGAAAGTGAGCGTTGGACCAAACGCTTAAAGAAAATAAACAGCACTAAATTGCACCCATACTTTTCTTCAGTCAATTTAACTAATAATGAAGACAAGGCCGTGCACCAACAGTTTTATGAAACTTTTAACTATGACGAATCCCGTCGCTTTGAAACAGCAGCTGCACTGCTAGATGATTTTGCACAGGAACCAAGTAATATATTTACGGCATTTTTAAATAAAGCCGTTAACACTTGGATTGGCGGTGAAGCAGACTTTGACGACCCAAGTGCGTTGCATAATTTTCTAATCGCGAGTTATTTCTCCGACTATACCTTAAGAATGGCCAAACGCATGGAATCCGCTTGGCAGCAAGATAGCACTAATGAACGCTTTAGACTTGCCCCTATTCTTGGTGGTTTGTCGGTGATGGACAGAGGTTGGCTGGCGCAACTTCATCAAGATGATAATGCACAATTAGCCCTTAATGATGAGCATCGACAATGGTTTAATTTACATCCGATGTTTCACTCTTTCACTGTGGGGACCAGTTTTTTTACCAGTACAGAAAACTTCATGGAAGGATTTTTTGCTTGGGGAAGTGTCTTAACGACTTCTTGTCCTGAGGTAAGAACTTGTTTAGATAGACCGCGTTTTTCATTTAATTTGTTGGGCATGATCGTGGGCTATACCGACTACTTAGTGAAACTTGGAGCAATTGAGGACGCAAGAACCTTGCTTACTTATCGCTATAACCCAGCATTTGAATTTGAGAACTGGACTATTGGGCAAGAGGCTTGGCTACATAGAGAAAACAACTTAGAGGCCATTGCTGAGCGTTATCATAATGACGATCCTAGTGATGACCCTAATTTTTTCTTCCTTGCTGATCGCAAATGGGGTGGACAAACCTCAACCTGTCAAAGTTGTCATCAGGCACAAAATCGCCATTGGACTGATGAAGAAAAAGCCCAAGTGATGCCCCACACTGATGATATATTAACCATTGGTACTTGGCCTGAAATTTCAACTACTTGGTATGGTATGAGTAAAAATACTTGCGATGGTGCAGCCACCTGGGAATACGGTGATGTTTATACCGCAGGGGATATCGTCCAGCTTAACGGTATGAAGTACCAAGCTAAGTGGTGGACTAATGCACAGTGGCCTGAAAGCTCTCGCCAGTGGGATGTTTGGGCGCCAGTGGGCTCTTGTAATACACCGCTCTAATGGTTGTAATCGCAACAGAAAGGGGCTATAGCCCCTTTTATTCTTTTCTACAGCTATAAGTTGCTCAGATGTCTTTATTGCAGAACAAAAATTTCATATTGCACTGGCTCAGCGTATCGTTAGCCCAATTGGGTGGCTATTTCACCATGGTTGCTTTGCCTTGGTTGGTTCTCAGCCAGACTAATAATGATGCTTTTCTAATGTCTATTGTGATGGCCTGTTTCAGCTTGCCCCATGGTTTTTTCATTTTATTTGGCGGGGCACTAGCCGACCGTTGGTCACCTTTATTGGTGTTATTTCGATCCCGACAATTTGGTATCGGTGTGATGCTGTGTTTAGCAGCATGTGTCTATCTACAGATAACCCCTATCCCTGTATTATGTGTATTTGGTTTGATTTTGGGGACGTTGGGGGCGTTTGGTATTCCCGCTAGCCAATCTATTTTGCCATCTATTTGTAAAGACGAAGAGTTAGGGTTAGCAAATGGTATTGTGATGGGCACGTCTCAGTTAGCACAAATTGTCGGGCCGCTATTGGCAGGTTGGTTGATTTGGCTGATGCGTTATCTCAATCAAGTTAACCCAGAGCAATATGATTCGACAAGTTTGGCTCTGGCGTTTGTTGTTGATGCTGGGTTGGTATTGATATCAATATGCTTACTTTATTATATTCAGGTTAAACCAGTTGCGAGAAGCACCAAGGGGCTATTTACCTTAGTATTTCAAGGTATGCAGTTTTGCTGGCTTGATCAGGGAATAAGGCTGGTATTAGCTTATTTAATTTTAATTTCTTTTTTTATGCATGGCCCGTTGCTTGCTGTTTTACCTTTGATCGCCAAGGTTGATTTATCTTTAACCGAGGCGGGTTACGGTACTTTATATGCAATGATCGGCGTGGGGACATTAATAGGGGCTGGTATGGCGATTTGGTTACGGCCAGCGCCGGATAAACTGGGCCTATTTGTTTTGATTGGTGATTTGACGTCTGGCATTAGCTTATTTTTGCTCGGCTTTGTCAGTGCCAGTTTAATATCTGTTTCAATTTGCTTGATCGTGATGGGGATAGCAACCGGATTTATTATGATTGCCGGTACTACCTGGTTTCAGCGCCGTACTCCGAATGAATATATGGGGCGGGTGATGTCGGTATTGATGTTTTGTATTTTAGGCTTAATGCCCCTTTCTGGCGCGATAGCAGGCTTTTTCAACAAACATTATGGTAATCAATGGGTAGTTATGTCAGCTGGTTCATTGATCATTACATTTGCACTATTAGGCCTTATGTTACCTAAGGTCAGGCGCATGGGTAAAACTCCAGAGATGAGTGTTGCGTCAATATCAAAACTATCACCTGATGCTCAGGCTCAATATGAGCTAGGAGTAGTGACAAAAAACAATATTTAAAGCAGTAATTGTAAGATATTACGAGCTTTTTTTAAAAGGATGTGTTTCATTATGAGTCAGTTATGGTTTCATGTACCTAAACCTAAGGTTAACCCTAGGTTAAGGCTATTCTGTTTGTCTTATGCGGGTGGCAGCAGTACTACTTACTTACAGTTTGCAGATGAACTGCCTAACGACGTAGAGTTGGTGGCGGTTCAGCTTCCGGGACGGGGGATGCGTTTAAGTGAAGCGCCTTATACTAACTTATCACAGTTAGTGGTTGATTTATCTAGTCAAATGAAGCCACTGCTTAAGGTGCCGTATGTGATCATGGGGCACAGCTTTGGCAGTCGTTTAGGTTACGAGCTCGTTCAATATTTTAGACAACAACAATGGCCATTACCGGTTCACTTTATTGCTTCTGGTTCAAAAGCGCCGCATTACAAAAATACCGACTCGCCAATCCATCAACTAGCAGAAGCAGCGTTTATTGAAAAACTAAGATCATTTGGTGGTACACCCGATGAAATTTTAAATAACGCCGACTTTATGGAAATGCTATTGCCTATGTTACGTGCTGACTTTGCGATGGTGGAAAACCATCAAAGTGACATTAAACCCGCCCTTGATTGCGGTTTGTCGGTTTTTGGTGGGGTTAATGATGAAGGGGTTCCACAAGACAAATTGTTAGATTGGCAGTTGCACTTCTCGGGCAAACTAAATGAAATCATGTTTGATGGCGGGCACTTTTTTATTGAAAGCCATAAATCATTGGTGATTAAAGCGGTACATGAGAAGCTGGAAGCATTACTTGTTGGTCAAGACTTGAATGCAGCTTAAAGAAATTTAATAGGACTTTAGTCACGGTACAACGGCGGTTCCGTTTAATTAGATAGCCGTTGTACCTATTGCACAGCTTGTCTGGGTGTATGTATAAGCAAACTTCAATTTTGCGATAACTGCCTCGGTTAAGTCTGAGCGAGTATAATTCAAACGACCAATATGCTTCTTTAATGTGCTATCTGTTGCGTAAAGAATGTTCATAAATTCACCATTATTACTAAAGTATGGCCTCCTGAATGAGGGCGTTAATCCGTTTTTGTTACATCCGTTATATTTAGCCAATGCTTTATTTTCTTCTCAAAAATAATGGGGTCGATAGGTTTGGCGATAAAGTCATTCATTCCCGCCTGCAAACAAGTGTCTTTATCGCCAGACATGGCGCCAGCTGTCATAGCTATAATCGGAATATCTTTAATTAACTCGCCAGCCTCACCGTGACGAATATGTTTTGTTGCATCAAACCCATTCATTACTGGCATTTGGCAATCCATTAATATAAGTTGTAAATCATCTTTATGTTGCATCGTTTTGAGTAAGTCGAGCGCTTCTGCACCATTTTTAGCACTGTACAGCGTGATTGGGAATACATCTAACAAGCCTTTGGCAACAAAACGATTGATTTCATTATCATCAACCACTAAAACTTTATAATTTTGCTTAGTAACGGCTTCTGCTGTGAGATCGACTAAACGCTCCGAATGAGTGGACTTTAACTCTGGGTTATTCAATTGCCGATAAGAAAGTAAAAAATGTAATGGTAGTATCGGCTTGGTTAGGTAAATGCAGCTTTCGCCTTCTTCAATTAGATGGTTTGTCTCTTGCTTGCCGTCACAAATAAGTAATAACTTACACGGCTTATTAGCCGGTAACCCCATGAACCAAGAGACAAATTCTTCATTAATAAGGTTGTTTTGTATGATTAGTAAATCCGGCAACTTATCATTACTTAGTGTGTATAAAGTCGCTGTAGTGTCTTGAACAGTGACTTCTGCTTTCCATCGCTGTAGCTGTTTGGCGAGAATGCTCTTTTCTTTTTCATCTGAAAGTACCAGTGTACATTTTACTCCTAATAAATATGGCGTTAGGCCCCCTGTGTCATTATCCATGTCAACCTCAACAGGTATAGAAAGGGTAAAGGTACTGCCTTGATCCGGGGTACTTGAAACACTAATATCGCCCCCAAGTAGATTAGCCAACTGTTTTGAAATGGACAGCCCGAGACCTGTTCCGCCGAAGTTTTTTTCTATTGTCGTGTTGGCCTGGCTAAACGGTTTAAATAGCTTTCGCTGTTGCTCTTGAGAGATACCAATACCGGTATCGGTTACCGATATGGTGATATTCACTTGGTCCTTTTGGTTTAGCTGTTGGCTGATAACTTTTATAATAATATGGCCTTGAGCAGTGAATTTAATGGCATTGCCAAGTAAGTTAGTGATGATCTGTTTAATACGGTAAGCATCGGATATCAGCTGCTCAGCATTAACTTCAGTACAATCTAGATAAAGTGATAGCCCTTTTTCATTTCCTTTCAGAGCCATGGTCGCAACGACGGCACTGACGGTTTCAATAAGGTTTAGTGGGGTTCGTTCAATATCCAGCTTACCGGATTCAATTTTGGTTAAATCAAGTAAATCATTAATCAAAATACTCAAGGTTGAAATACTACTTTTTGCCATACTAAGGTACTGGTGCTGCTTTGTAGTTAAATTGCTTCGTCCGAGTAGTTCAAGCATTCCAGCAATACCATTTAAAGGTGTTCTGATCTCATGACTAATATTGGCTACAAATGCGCTTTTAGTATTATTTGCGGCGGTAGCCTCTTGGCTGGCAAGCTCCAATTGTTTGGTTCGTTCGGCGACTTGTTTTTCCAGTGAATCATTGATAGCTTGGATTTTTTGTTGATAAATTTTGGATTCAGATATATCCCTAATTAGCGCTGCAACAGTGGCTTCAATAGCCGTGTTAGTCGTCACAACAGGGGAGAGGTTAATGCTAAGAGTTTGCGGGTCTGCGCCGTGAGTGGCAGTTTCTAACTCTAAAGTTATAGGGGTGTTTTGTTTGATGACTTTACGTAATAACGACTCAGAAATTTGTCTGCTTTGTTGAGTCGGAATAATAATGTCATTGATTTTATTAAGTTTTGCTTGTTTTTCACTCATCCCAAACATAAAAGAAGCTGAGTCGTTCCAGTTAAGGATATTGCCACGCTTGTCGACACTGATGATGGCGTCTGATGAGCCTGCAATGATCGCTTCATAACGAGACTGATCTTGATAGAGAGATAAGAGCTTATTCAAATAGCGTTGGTAAGCAAATATGATGGTTATTGCCACTGTGAAAATAACGATGATAAGAAAAATGATGCTATTTCGTTGCTTATGCCAGATTGCCTGTAATGCTGACTCTGATTGCGCTGCGATTAAGTACAAAGAGCGATTTTCACGTGTCGACAGCATCATCTTACTGCCAACCATGAGGTGATTGTTACCTTCAAAAACGACACGAACAATTTCTTCAGAGCTAGGGATTGGTGCTCCATGAGTCAGTACGTCCCATTTCATTTTTGGCTTATCAAGATCAAAGCCAAACAATAAGTTTTTTTTCGGAGCGGAGATAAAGTAGCCTTCTGAATTCAGTAAATAAAAAGCCATACCAGAGTGGCTAAAATCTTCCTGTAAAAGACTTAATAGTGGGGATGCATCAAGGTTAATTATTACAAAACCAAAAAAAGCATACTCTTCATCAAAGATGGGCTGCGCGATGCGAATGGTCGGCCAAATTGGTGTTTCTATCGTATTATATTCACGATTAAGGTTAATATTTGAAATATAGTCTTCATTGGGATGTAACTTAGCGATAGCTGAAAAGTAGTCAGACTGCCCCTTTTGCTGAAGTAACTCATCGGGTGTTGCGATGACTTTACCCGCTCGGCGATCTACGCGGACAATTTCCTGACCATTGTTATTTTTTCCAATTAGTCGGATTTGACGAATTTCAGGATTATTTTGAACAAAGGCAATAAATATTGTCTGTAACCTTATTTTCCATTGCTCGGTTGTAGTGCCGTCATATGGATCAACCCCATTATGGGACATTGCGCGGCTAATACCACTGATTGGTGGGGTAGCATGTAAAAATTGTACTTTATTCCTGCTTTCCGCTATTCGGCGTTCTAAGGTATTTAAACTGGCTGTATTCGCCTGCAATAATTTTGCTGATTGCTGGGCAACAATGCTTTGTTCAGCATAAAGTGCAAATGCAAAATAGAGCCCTATGCATACTATCAGCATCAATAAAAGACCGCCCATAGGAGGAATGTATTTATTGATGATGGGGTTTTGATACTTGTTTTGGCTCATCATTACCTTACTGCTGCTCTGACTTAATAAGACTTATAAATTGTTCGGCTGTGATGGGTGGGCTATAAAGATATCCTTGTGCAGTCGGACATCCTAACTTAATCAGTGCACTACGTTGTTCCTTGGTTTCAACGCCTTCAGCCACTAGGTGTAACCCCATTGATTGGCCTAAAGTTATGATAGTTTTGACTATTTCATAATCATGAGTATTGCTTAGCATGTCTCTAATAAATGACATGTCTATTTTCATGATATCGACATTGTATGTTTTAAGATAAGAAAGGCTTGAGTAGCCAGTGCCAAAATCGTCGATTGAAATATTTATCCCTAGGTTTTTTAGTTTGTTTAACTTTTTCTGGGTAAGCGCAGGATCAATCATTAAGGCTGTTTCAGTAATTTCTAACTCCAGCATAAAAGAAGGTAAACCGCATTGAGATAATGCGTTCAGAATGTGCTGCTCTAGCTCTGGTGAAGCAAATTGCGCAGCAGCCACGTTGACAGATATCGGAATATTTGCACCATTGATAAGCAAATTTTTGGCTTGTTGACAAGCTTTGTAAAGTACCTGCTCTCCTAATTCAACTATCAAGCCGGACTCCTCCGCTAGCGGGATAAATTGAGCCGGTGAAATGATAGTACCATCATCTCCTTGTAGTCTAGCTAAGGCCTCAGCTCCGACGATACGCTCACTGACTAAGTCGTATTTAGGTTGATAATAAACAAGTATATTATTGTCTTTTAAAGCCGCTCTAAGGGTTTTTTCTTGTTGATGACGTTGCAACAGGGCAGCCTCAAGCTCATTGGAAAAAAAGCTATACCTATTACGGCCTTCTTGTTTGGCTCGATACATTGCAACATCTGCATGGCGCATCAACTGCTCCGTATCTTCTGCATCATCTGGGAATATACTTACTCCGACACTAACAGAAACGCTGTAAAACTGTTCGGCTAGCTTAAACTGTTCATGCATGTTTTCCACTATCTTATCGGCAAGAGCAGAGACTAAGTCTGGTGAGCGTATTCCTGTCATCAGAATGACAAATTCGTCGCCACCTAAACGTGCTAAGGTATAGGATTCAGGGAGTAAGGCTTTGAGTCGTTTGGCCATCAGACAAATGAGTTCATCGCCAAAATGATGACCGAGAGAATCATTTAAATATTTGAAATGATCGATGTCGATCAATAATAAACCGACTTTCTTTTGGGCGGCGAAGGCTGCCGAACAAGCAACAGATAAACGATCTTGGAGCAGGATCCGATTAGGTAAGTTGGTAAGTTGATCATGATTTGCTAAGTGGCTCATTTTTGACGCCATCGCCATCGCGGTTGCAATCGCTTCGCTGACATCATGGAAAACCATAATTGCGCCTATCACTTCGCCATCTAAGTTTCTTATCGGAGCCGCTGAGTCATCTACAGCAATAGTGGCTCCACTTCTTGTTACTAACTCGCAGTTTAGAGCCATGGTTAAAATTCGTTGCTCTTTTAACGCCAAATATAGAGGGTTCATCAAAGGCCGTTTCGTATTGGCATCTTGGAGTGGCATGATGCTGTCGATTTTCTGTTTTTTTGCATCACAAAAGCGCCAACCCGTCAGGCGTTCAGCGATCGGGTTCATAAAAGTGATACAGCCACGATCGTCTGTGGCTATAACAGCATCACCGATTGAATTTAGTGTTACCCGCAAGCGTTCTTTCTCCGAGTAAAGCGCCATTTTTGCTTCTTTAGCTTCTGATACGTCAATTAGGGTCACTAGGAAACGGCCAGTATTCCCAACCTGTTGGAAAGGAGATTGAAACACTTGATAGTGTTTTATTCGGCCATTTACTTTTGCTTCGACAAAGAAGTTAACCTCATCACTGTTGGTAGCTTGGCTTTGAATAGCTTGGCATAGTTCGTGAGGAAAAATATTTGTCATTCCTACGTTATCTTCAGGCATATGCGGCAAGCCAAACCAAGTGCCTTGGTAATCATTGCTGAACAAATTTTTCCAATTTACATCCCAATAAGTGATTAACACAGGTACTTGTTTCACCATTTTTTGCAGTTGCTCACGTCCTTGCTTGATAAGCTTTGTTTGGTAGTGCAACTTAAGGTGGTTTTGTACTCTTAGCCGACAAATCTTTGGATTAAATGGCTTACTGATAAAATCGATACCGCCTAATTCGAGAGATAGCTTCTCATACTCTTTTTCATCATGACCGGTGATAAAGATAATTGGAATGTTTTCATAGCGAGCATCATTTTTTAAGTATTCACACATTGCCCAACCATCCATCTCGGGCATCACAATATCGAGTAAAATGATATCAGGTAGCAAGTTAGGTAGGCGTTCAATGGCCTCTTTGGCAGATTCAGCGAAAAATAGTTGCCCACAACCCTTGAGGATTTCTTTTAGCATTAGTACATTATTGAGCGCATCATCAATAACGAGTATTTTGCTGTCTCTCATGTTTGGATGGTTTAGGAACAAGATGACCTCCTTACCGACTTCTTTTCCATTCATCGTGAGTTGATAAATAAAAAATTCTAATTTGATTTTTTTATAATAGAACACTAAATTTGTAAATGAATAGCATTTGCAAAAATAATTAGTTTTCAGTGTCTTTAGTCCCGACCGTTCAAAGTTTTTAGACTCGCTTAATCACAGCCAACAGGGGCAGCAGGTATAAATGAAGAACAAATTGACTTGGCGTTATTTTGCACCAGCTGCCATTTTTTTAACTGGAACAATATTTGCTATTATTGCAGAAAATAAGGCCAAGGTAACAAATGAGCATGCTATTGAGTTAGCGGTTGATGCAACTCTCGGCCAAATCAGTATTGATGTTGTTAGTGCGATAAACCAATACTACGAGGGGTTACGCGGATTACTTGCAGCGATAGAGGCTACAGGTATAGAGAAATTTAATTATCAAAGTCAACTTCGTTATTCGCTTAGTCGACAATATGAAGCAGCGTTTCCCGGCAGTATGGGCTTTGGTGTAATCAAAAAAGTGACGCAAAAAAACTTAGCGACTTTTTTAGCATCGGTTGAACAGGATCGGCAACGGCCTTTCACGCTAAAACAGTTAGATGAACCAGCCAATCCGTTGTTTATCATTCAATATATTGAACCTGAAATAAATAACGCTAATGCCGTTGGCTTAGATATTGGCTCAGAGAGTCACCGGCGACAAGCAGCACTTAAAGCAGCGGCATCAAGATCCGCACAACTGACCGCCCCAATCACCTTAGTTCAGGCTCATCAACAGGCAAAGCATGGCTTTTTACTTCTTTACCCTATCTTTAAAGGCCCTGTAAAACAGCCGTTTGAAGAATTATTTGGCTGGGTATACTCACCCTTACTGATAGGTAAAGTTCTTGATTCAGTCAAACTAGATGATGGCGTTACTATTGATATCTCTGATACAACTACGCAGCAAGCAATTCATTTTTACAGTTCAGCAGCTGACAACAGCCCCACCGTGAATGCGGGTATGTCTTCACAAACAGTAAGTGTTTTTGGTCGACAGTGGTCTATCAGTTTACTGCCTAGCCCTTTATTTATCGAAAGTTTGGGTCTCGAAGACCCTACTATTGTATTTTGGCGAAGCATGGCGGTTACAATGCTGCTGGCTCTATTGGCTTTCTTTTTGGTGAACTACATTTTTCAGCGTTTATTTGAAATTAGACAAAAAGCTGAGTTGGCAACCGTTGTGAATAATTCGACAGATGGCATCGTGGGGTTGAACAAACATTTTGCCATTGCTCATTGGAACAATACGGCGGGCAAATTATTTGGCTATACGAAAGAAAATGCGTTGAAAAAACCCCTTGCACACTGGCTTTCAACTTGTCTCTCCTCTATGCAGTTGATTAACCTGTTTAAGCAAGTCGCAAATGGCGAGGCAGTAAGGCAAATTGAAATAAAATACAACTCAGAATATTTTTCTGAAGAGCGTCTCTTATCCATTAGCATTGCGCCTATTATTGAACAAGATGACTTTATTGGTGCGACGGTTAGTATCCATGATGTAACCGAATTAAAAGGATTGCAACAAGAGTTAGTTGAAACAAATCAGTTACTAGAAAATAAAATAGCAACGGTAACATCGAAGTTTAAACGGCAACTTATGTTTGAAAGTGACATTATTGATAGCATGCAGGCGGCCGTGATTGCTTGTGATAAAGCAGGAAATATTCATTTTTTTAACAACGCGGCCTCATCATTATATGGTTACGGTGCTGATGAAATAACAAATAGCCAAAATATACTCACATTGCTCGATGTCGAAAGCCTTAGTTTGGAAGGAAAGAGTGAACAATTAGCGGATAATTTTTTGCTCTGGATAGAGCAGCAATCATCTTTTCCAAACCAGATAAAGATAGATTGTTACTGCAAACTAAAGTCAGGTGAACATTTACCGTTGCAATGGATCGTTACGCCAATACTTGTCAGAGGAGAATTAGAAGGGTTTGTTTTTACAAATGAACCAAATTTAATTCAACGACATTTGACCTTGGCTGATACCGCGGTTGAAAACTCTCATGACGTGCTACTTTGGCTTAACCTGGATGGCAATGTTATTAATTGTAATCCATATGCCAATGTTGTTCTGAGCGTGAAAGGCAGATCATTGAAGCATTTTAATATTAAGGATTTTATTGTCTGCGAAGAGTCAGAACCATGGGATGTCATTTATAGTCGTATTATGACAGAGCATAGGCTCACTTTTGAAGCAAGTTACCGGACGATAGATAATGTTTTAGTGCCCGTGCTGATATCAGGCTGCGTCATCGACACGAACCAAGAGCCTTGTATCTACCTTGCCGCGAAAGATATATCAGAGCGCCTTGAAAAACAAAAATTGATTGAATCAGCCCTTGAAAAAGCGGACTTAGCCAACAGGATTAAGACAGAATTTATTGCCAACATGAGCCATGAATTACGCACTCCTTTAAACGCAGTCAATGGCTATTTTCAATTACTCGAGCAGTCGCAATTAGATGAAATTCAAAGAAAGTATGTCGTTGATGGTCAGTTATCGGTATCGGTGCTGACCCAAATAGTCGAGGATATTCTGGATGTGACAAATTTAGAAAAAAACGGCATAGAATTGGACGAAGAAGACTTTGAGCTTGATGATGTGTTGAGTGAAATTGGTGCTCAGCTGAGTGTGATGGTAGGGTCTAAACCCGTTGAAGTTCATTTTTATGTTGCTGCTGATGTTCCTTATTTTCTTTACGGCGATCGTAATAAGTTAATGCGAATTTTGATTAATATTGCTGGAAATGCAGTCAAATTTACCTATGAGGGGGAAATAGTACTCAGCATAAGCCGTGAAATGCTTGAAGATAGTAACGACGTTAAATTGAAGGTGTCGATAAAAGATACTGGTATTGGGATTAAACCTGAGCAATTAACACAAATTTTTAATGTTTTTACCCAAGCGGATAATTCCAATACACGCATTTATGGTGGGCTGGGTATTGGGCTCACCATCTCAAGCCAGTACGTTAAGTTGATGCAGGGTAATATAGAAGTTGAAAGCCAGGTGGGGTCGGGCTCTGAGTTTCGTTTTGATTTGTTGTTAAAGCCGGCCGACGCCCTTGAATGTCAGCAGATAGAAAAGCGTTTGGAACGGCCCATTAACGTATTGATCGTTGATGATAATGTAACCAGTCTCACTATCTTAGAAAATATGATAGAGCAATTAGGTTGGAAAAGTACAACAACTACATCGGCTTATGAGGCGTTAAACTTACTAGAAAATGCTTTTGATGGGCAAAAACAATTTGATTTGGCATTAATTGATTGGAAAATGCCAGCCATGGATGGATGGGAGTTGGCAAAAACAATTAAACAAAGAGAGCCTAATAAGCAAGTTCCTTTACTGATTATGGTGACTGCACACAGCCAGCAAATCCTGGTAGAAGAATATGATCACTATCTTCACCTGCTCAATGGTTTTTTGACCAAACCGGTCACACGAACTCAAATGATGGATGCATTTTTGGATGCCGCAACGGCCGCACAACATACGGCACTCAGCAATGGACTGAAATCGAAAGATAATGCCTTGCTGGATCAACGTGTGCTGGTTGTTGAAGATAATCCAACCAATCAAGAGATAGTCACTGGTTTATTGGAGAGCCAAGGTGCCAATACCACTGTTGCCATAGGTGGTAAACAAGCACTAGAAGAGCTTACAAATAGCTTGTTGCCCTTTGATGTGGTGTTAATGGATATTCAAATGCCAGGTATAGATGGTTATGAAACAACTCGACGCATAAAAGCGATAGATAAGTTTAAAATGCTACCTATTATTGCTATGACAGCGAATGTGACGCCTGCAGATAAGGCTAAATGTTTGGCCGTAGGAATGAATGGCCACATTGGTAAGCCATTTAGTTTAGTCGACCTCGTGCATCAGATTTTAACGGTAACAGATAATAGAAAAAGAGTAAAAAAGCTAACAGCAAGCCATACGGACGAACGAATTGAATTGAGTGATGAGATTATAGAATATTGCCGTAAAGAGAATATCTGTATAAACGATGCTTTAGAGGGCTTTAACTATTTAAGTAACGTATATTTACGCTCATTGGGCTTATTCTATAAAGACTTACAGTCATATTTAAAGCAAATGTCTTGTCAAGACAAAACGTTAGAGCAGCTCACATTAATGTTTCATACCCTTAAGAGCAGCGCCAGTTCACTAGGATTTAAGCCGTTGGCTACGTTAGCCAAACTGGCTGAACAAGAACTAAAAGAAAAACCAGATTTAAATGACGTCTCTCATACTGAGTTTGAAGTCGTTGAATTAATGAAGCGAACCCTTGTACAAGTTACAGAGCTAAGTGAAAAATTATCATTATTTGAGGAAGATGAAAGCACTCCAGTTGCCTCAGAAGAGGACTTTTTACCTATTTTTAAACGCTTAGTTGAAGAGGTTAGCAGTTTTAATATGCATGCCATTGATACTTTTCAAGAAATATCATTACAACTCAAATCAATGTCACCTGATCGGGCTGGTGAGTTGATTGATGCACTAAATGTACTAAAATTCAAAGAAGCGAAAGAAACCCTCAAACAATTTGAGCAACAGATTCAGGTTGAAGAAAATAATGCCTCTTAGCCAATTGAATGATAATGCTGAGCTTGATCTTAGCCAATCTAAGATCTTGGTGGTGGATGACCAGCCAATAAATATCCAGATGATTTATAATGTCTTGTCCAAGGATTATGTTGTCCTTGGGGCGACTTCTGGCGAAGAGGCAATAGAGGTATTTAAGGATAACTTGCCCGATCTAATTTTATTGGATGTATTTTTACCCGATATGACAGGCAAAGAACTGTGTAGTCGTTTTAAAGAGATAGTAGAGCTGGGAAATATTCCTATTATATTTGTTGTCTCTATTAATCAACAAGATGAAGAGGATGTTTGTTGGCAATGTGGCGGAATTGACTTTATTACTAAGCCAATTAGTCCATTGACGTTAAAAAATCGAGTTAAATCCCACCTAACTTTGAAATTTCAAACTGACATGTTAGAAAAATTGGTTTTTATAGATGGTTTAACAGGGGTATTTAATCGTCGTTACCTAGATATCCACCTGGATAAGCAAACGTGTGAGTCAAAACGCCAGCATAATGATACCGCCATACTAATGATAGATATCGATTTTTTTAAGCTCTTTAATGATCATTATAGCCATGTACGAGGAGATGAAGCGCTTAAGACTGTCGCCGAGTTAATCCGTTCCGCTTTAGTCAGACCTCTTGATTTTGTTTGCCGTTACGGCGGTGAAGAATTTGTTGTTGTATTACCTGATACCAACATTTTTGGTGCACTAAAAGTAGCCGAACGGATACGAAAAAGTGTTTATGATAAACAAATCGAGCATGTTTGCTCGCCACATAAGTTTGTAACTGTAAGTATCGGGGCCTCTACCTTTCTCGAAAATGATGAGGGTAGCAACCACACTGTAGAAGAGGCTGATGGTTACTTGTATCAAGCAAAGAAAGCTGGCCGGAATCAGGTTTGTTGTCCGGTAGAGCGTTTTTATAAAACAGCCAAAAATTTAGATGGGACTCACCTTATAAATAATAAGTAAGTCAGTTGCTATACGATATTCATACTAGTTACGCTATTTTTGCAACTAATCCTCTTATCAGCCATTAAATTTATCTGCAGTACTCTAAGGCATTTAGCTCGCGCCTTTAAATTATCCCTTACTAACCTGAACCCTAGATAAGCGAAATGGTACGTTAATGCAAAAAAGCTGTGAATATATACGGTTAAAACTTTATAAGAGTTAAGCTGGGGGAGGTTGGATGTAGTTGACTGTTACCAGATTGGTTGCGGGAGCTGGATTTGAACCAACGACCTTCGCCGAGTTTATAATAGTTGAGCCCGATGAGCTTTTTCTTATTCACTTTTACCAAATTGGTTGCGGGAGCTGGATTTGAACCAACGACCTTCGGGTTATGAGCCCGACGAGCTACCAGACTGCTCCATCCCGCGACTGGTTTTTTTGAAACATTTTATCTATTAAGAATTGGTTGCGGGAGCTGGCTTTGAACCAACGACCTTCGCCGAGTTTATAAGAGTTGAGCCCGATAAGCTTTTTCTTATTCACTTTTACCAAATTGGTTGCGGGAGCTGGATTTGAACCAACGACCTTCGGGTTATGAGCCCGACGAGCTACCAGACTGCTCCATCCCG
>NZ_JAUOPX010000100.1:0-1242 GCF_030547455.1 Motilimonas sp. 1_MG-2023
TGATCCCTAGCACTAAAACTGGACACGTCACTAAGCAATGTTCTTTAGTTCAAATGCTTCTGGACTGACATAGCCATTCGCACTATGCCTTCTCGTTTTATTGTAATCAACTTCAATGTATTCAAATACCGCTTGGCGCATTGTTTTACGATCCATAATTGGCTCGCCATGAATTGCTTCTACTTTCAATGAATGGAAGAAACTTTCGGCACATGCGTTATCCCAACAATTCCCTTTTCGGCTCATGCTTTGCTGTAATTCATACTTTTTCAGCAAATCACGGAAGTCCCCTGAGCAATACTGGCTGCCGCGATCGCTATGAACGATAACGCCTTTTGGCCGCCCTCTACGGAAAATGGCCATCTTTAACGCATCACACACGAGATCTGCTTTCATGTTAGGACTCATTGACCAGCCAATCACCGCTCTAGAAAATAGGTCGATAATAACGGCTAAATAAATCCAGCCTTCGCTGGTCCATAAATAGGTAATGTCCGTTACCCACTTCTGATTCGGTGCCGTGGCCGTAAAATCGCGCTCAAGTAGATTAGGCGCAACTGGCAGTTGATGATTGCTGTCCGTCGTCACCTTAAACTTACGAGCTGCCTTGGCTGCTAAGCATTGGCGTCTCATGCTATCGCTGATGGTCTTAATACATGTAGCTTGATGATTATCCTTCATTTCAACTTGAATGCGAGTGGCACCATAACGTTGTTTTGAATCAGCAAAAATCTGCTGTATTTGCTCATCTCGCTGCTGTTGAAGCAGAGCTCGCTGGCTCGGTTGCCTACCAAATTTAAGCCAATGATAAAACCCACTTCGCGACACCCTAAGCACCAAAGCCATACGTGATATATTAAACACGCCTTGGTGCGCTTGAATGAATTTGAATCGCTTTATTTTTGATTCTTCGCGAAGTAGGTAGCCGCCTTTTTTAATATGGCTAAGTCCTCCGCTTGCTCGGCTAATTGACGTTTTAGTTTGGCGACCTCGGCAGCGAGATCTGCTTCCCGTTGACTTGAGCTTTTCTTTTGCTGGAGCTTGTTGCGCCAATCATAGATCTGCGACTCATAGACGCCGAGGTCTCTAGCGGCCGCAGCAACACCGATTTTAGCCGCTAGCTGAACGGCTTCTTGTTTAAATTCAGTGGTATGAGCTTTACGTGGTTTATTTGTTTTCATAAGTACCTCAATGGTGATTGTACTTACTTAGTGGTGTGTCTAAAAGTAGTGGTAGGGATCA
>NZ_JAUOPX010000101.1:0-1236 GCF_030547455.1 Motilimonas sp. 1_MG-2023
AGCATCTTACTGCGCATAGCATTAGAGCTGGCCACTGCTGGACACGAGGACAAACGGCATGTAATCGACTGAGTGGGTTCGGATAATACTAACTCGCCGCATAACCATACTATTTACCCAGCTTCTATCAGCTGGTGCGGTCATGCTTGATTTTTATCAATCCGCTCAGCATTTAGCATTTCTATTCTTTTTTAGTCATTAACGAAGCATCAGCAGATGATCTAGTCGCTAATCAGTAAATAAGATTTGGCAATTGTTGTGGTGGCTTGGTATAAGATTGCCTATTTATTTTGGTAGGTGTCCCAGCTTTTCGCCCGCGCTCTACCTTATTAAAATAAACAACTGCCAGCAAAATGCCTGAGCTTAGCGCGATGTGTCAGTGATCTTATATTTGGGAGAGCTTATAATGCTGTGGATTGCTATTCTTGCTGCCTTTGGTTGGACTTTATTACAAGTTTTTCTTTTGTTTCTATCTACGCAATGTATTTTTAGCCTTATTGAATTTAGATCTGAAACAGAAAATATGTATCAAAAGCTATTGTCAAATTTAATTATGTTGCTCTTTTACTCTTTATTTTTATTACCACTTATCTCATTGGGGCTATTCTATTTTGCCGTTATAAATATTACTGGTTGGCATAAACTTGAGCCCGCGATTTGGACATTTGCAACTTGGTGTGGAGTATTATTCACTTTCTGCTCTTTATTATCTGTAAAGAATCGAATGTAGAATCAGGTGAAAGTAAATAGCTGTATAGCCACATAATCAGGTAGTAAGCGCATCAGTGCTTTGTTTTTGATCTTACGGCCAATGCGATTTATCAGCAAGTCGTGGTTAACTTCATCGAAGAACTTAGACAAGCCGATGCCTACTGAGGAGATATCAGGACATCCATCACTTTTTGGAGAATAACAGGACATCCATCACTTTTATCACTTTTTGCGCTAACACACATCCTGAGCCATAGTTTAAAAACCACTTATTGAGCAGGATGTGGCCATGACTTTACCTCGCGGTCAGTTGATCTGCCCTGAATCAACTCCGTACTATCATGTCATCAGCCGTTGCGTGCGCCGTGCTTTTTTATGCGGCATCGATCACTACACCCAGCAGAGTTACGAACATCGCAAGCCGTGGGTGTTGGATAAACTAAAGCAACTGGCGAGCATTTTCACCATCGATGTCTGCGCTTACGCCATTATGAGTAATCATTACCATCTGATATTGCACATTAA
>NZ_JAUOPX010000102.1:0-1145 GCF_030547455.1 Motilimonas sp. 1_MG-2023
AATCATACAATCTGTGTGAACACTCATTGACTCTCGTCAACAAGACAACGTCGCTTTTGGTAAGGAGGTGATCCAGCCCCAGGTTCCCCTAGGGCTACCTTGTTACGACTTCACCCCAGTCATGAACCACAAAGTGGTAAGCGTCCTCCCGAAGGTTAAACTACCTACTTCTTTTGCAGCCCACTCCCATGGTGTGACGGGCGGTGTGTACAAGGCCCGGGAACGTATTCACCGCGGCATTCTGATCCACGATTACTAGCGATTCCGACTTCATGGAGTCGAGTTGCAGACTCCAATCCGGACTACGACGGACTTTTTGGGATTCGCACACTCTCGCAAGTTAGCTGCCCTTTGTATCCGCCATTGTAGCACGTGTGTAGCCCTACTCGTAAGGGCCATGATGACTTGACGTCGTCCCCACCTTCCTCCGGTTTATCACCGGCAGTCTCCCTAGAGTTCCCACCATTACGTGCTGGCAACTAAGGATAGGGGTTGCGCTCGTTGCGGGACTTAACCCAACATTTCACAACACGAGCTGACGACAGCCATGCAGCACCTGTCTCACGGTTCCCGAAGGCACTAAAGCATCTCTGCTAAATTCCGTGGATGTCAAGAGTAGGTAAGGTTCTTCGCGTTGCATCGAATTAAACCACATGCTCCACCGCTTGTGCGGGCCCCCGTCAATTCATTTGAGTTTTAACCTTGCGGCCGTACTCCCCAGGCGGTCTATTTAATGCGTTAGCTTTGGAGCCCACGGCATATAGCCACAAACTCCTAATAGACATCGTTTACTGCGTGGACTACCGGGGTATCTAATCCCGTTTGCTACCCACGCCTTCGCGTCTCAGTGTCAGTTATTGGCCAGGTGGTCGCCTTCGCCACCGGTATTCCTTCAGATCTCTACGCATTTCACCGCTACACCTGAAATTCTACCACCCTCTACAAAACTCTAGCCTGCCAGTTCCAAATGCAGTTCCCAGGTTGAGCCCGGGGCTTTCACATCTGGCTTAACAAGCCACCTACACGCGCTTTACGCCCAGTAATTCCGATTAACGCTCGCACCCTCCGTATTACCGCGGCTGCTGGCACGGAGTTAGCCGGTGCTTCTTCTGTCGCTAACGTCACAGCAACGTGCTATTAACACG
>NZ_JAUOPX010000103.1:0-1141 GCF_030547455.1 Motilimonas sp. 1_MG-2023
GGGCCAGTCAAATAGGCGACGAAACGAGCACATTAGTGGCTCAACTGCTGCAAAGCAAAAATCACCCAGAGCAAAGTTATCGGGCCTGTTTAGGCGTGCTTAATCTGAGTAAGAAATACCCGCATGATAGGGTCAATGCGGCGTGCTCTAGAGCGTTAGAGACAGGTATAAAGCGCGTTGCCGGTGTGCGCTCTATCTTAGAAAAAGGCCTTGATAAGCAACCATTACCCCAAGCACAACCTGACCGCCTAGCGGAGATCGAGCATCCAAATATCCGCGGCAAAGGCTATTATCATTAAGGAAAATGACATGAATACATTAACGCAAAAGCTAGGCTTACTGAACCTTAGCGGGTTCCAATCAGGGTTAGCGATACAGCAGCAACAAGCCGCACATTATCGTGAGCTTAGCTTCGAAGAGCGGTTAGAACTGCTGTTATCGGAAGAAATCAATCAACGCAACTCACGCAAAATAGCGCGGTTGACCAAGCAAGCAAAGTTCAGATTACGTGCGGAACTGGCGCAGCTGGATTACAGCAGTAGTCGCCAACTCGACAAGGCTGAGATCCGTTCGCTTACGCAAGGTGAGTGGTTAGCGCTACACCAAAATGTGCTAATTACTGGCGCAACGGGATGTGGAAAAACCTACCTTGCCTGCGCACTAGGGCATCACTTCTGCCAGCAAGGAGTCTCAGTACTGTACTTCCGTTTAAAAGAGTTATTAGAAAAAATGTATCTAGCCCAAGCTGATGGCAGCTATCGAAAGCTCATCAACAAAATCGCCAGCAGCCAAGTTCTGATCTTAGATGATTGGGGCTTAGAGCCATTAACGCCAAGCCAACGAAGTGATTTACTGGAACTGATTGATGCGCGATATGACACCAAGTCAACGTTGCTCTGTAGTCAGCTACCAGTGAGTAACTGGTATGAAATGATAGGTGAATCAACGCACGCGGATGCCATCTTAGATCGCCTAGTCCATAGCAGCGTGAAACTGGAAATAAAGGGTGAATCGATGAGGAAACGACAGAATAAATTGACGCAAGCCGATCACTCAAGTTAGTTTAAAAAAGGTTCTACAAAGAAGAGTACAAGTGATCGGCATCGATGTTATTAACCGATCGACTTCATGTTAATACGCA
>NZ_JAUOPX010000104.1:0-1123 GCF_030547455.1 Motilimonas sp. 1_MG-2023
GTATGCCAACCGAGCGGCCCAACTGGGGATCACCGATTGGCCCCTTGAGCCCCATTGGGACGATACTTCCCTCAATCAGGCTTTTTTACGCACTAAGGTGAAGAAGAAGGCCGTTTCGCTACCTGATTGGGCAAGAATTCATCTGGAGCTTAAGCAAAAAACCATGACACTGCAGCTGTTATGGGAAGAATATGTTGAACGAAACAAGGCGAATCACTACAGCTACAATCATTTCTGCCGCCTGTATCAAGCATGGCGTAAGCTCCAATCGCCGTCGATGCGCCAAAACCATAAAGCGGGCGAAAAGCTGTTTGTGGATTACTGCGGGCCCACATTGCAAGTGGTTAATCCAACCACTGGCGAATGCCGAACCGCGCAAGTATTTGTGGCGGTCATGGGCGCGTCTAATTACACCTACGCAGAAGCGACTTGGACGCAAGGTCTGGAAGATTGGGTGATGAGCCATGCGCGCTGCTTTGAATTTCTTGGCGGCGTGCCCGAGCTGGTGATCCCTGATAACTTGCGCAGCGCTGTCAGTAAAACCTGCCGCTATGAGCCTGATCTGAACCCGACCTACCAGCAGTTAGCTTACCACTACGACACCGTTGTTGTGCCCGCAAGGCCCTATAAACCCAAAGATAAGGCCAAGGCCGAAGTGGCGGTACAAATCGTCGAGCGCTGGATCATGGCTAAGCTTAGAAATGAGCAGCACTACAGTTTACGTACTCTCAACCTTCGGATTGCTGAGTTACTGATAGCGTTAAATAACAAGCCAATGAAAAAGTTGCCAGGTAGCCGTCAAAGCCAGTTTGAGCAGCTAGACCAGCCTGCCTTAAAGCCCTTGCCGAGTATCGCTTATTGCTTTACTCAGGTGAAAACCGTGCGTGTTCATTTGGATTATCACGTTGAAGTAGAAAAACATTATTACTCGGTGCCGCACGCGTTAATCAAACAAAAACTGGAGGCTCACATCAGTGGTGAGCTGGTGCGTTTGTTTCACCAAGGCAGAGAAGTCGCGGTGCATCCGCGCTCAAGCCAAGCAGGTAAGCACAGCACGTTGGCGCAACATATGCCTGAAGCGCACCGTCAACACGGCCAATGGACACCGGCTCGTTTTGAAGCG
>NZ_JAUOPX010000105.1:0-1097 GCF_030547455.1 Motilimonas sp. 1_MG-2023
GTTTATTTGTTTTCATAAGTACCTCAATGGTGATTGTACTTACTTAGTGGTGTGTCTAAAAGTAGTGGTAGGGATCAATCCTTCAAGCACGATTTTTAGATCAGTCGATTTGGATCACATATAAATTTCAAGAGGGGGCTGGTGAAAGGTTACCAACTCTTAACTAGTTAGATTTACCCATTATTATGCTTACTGTTTTGATAAAAGAACGTGCATTTTTAACTTCATAGAGCAAGCCATCATTGATGATACGATACCACTTGATTCATAGGTATAACGGTGAATATTGCCAAGGCTATCTTCGATAGCTTGCTCGGACTTTTCAACTAATGAGAGGCTTGCTCTCAATTCATTTTCAATTACTTTGGCTTTATTGAATTGCTGAACTATTTCAGCTAATGGCTTAAGTTTCTGAGCTTTACTTTTAGGGAGTGCTTCATAACAAGAGGGTATCAGCTCGTTGTTTTTCAACAACGCCTCAGCGTTATTGTCTAGTCGGTTATCCCTGATGTCAGTTAAGAGAGCCAATTGCGTTTCGCGGTCGGACTGCATTAGCTCTAAGTCAGCCTTGGCAATGGGTTGTATTGTAGCTGCATAGTATTTTTCAGCACTTTCCATTTTTCTCACTAGCTCTGCACTAGCCTCTAATGCAATTGCGTTAGGGGAAAAATACAAACTAAGGAGCAGCAAAGGTGCTGAAGCTATCTTTATATTCATACGTGCGCTCGTCTTTAATTTTTCCGCAATTGTAACATCACAATTAATTTTTTTGTAAAAATAACATATTCTTGCGATTGCTATTGAGGCATCATCAAATTTAGGCGTGATGCAGTTAATAAACAACCAAGGCCATGCCGGTGTCTCGCACTCTCCCTCTGGTGGACAGTCTATTCATCGTCAACTAAGTAAAAACGATAACTATAATTTTGAAAAAGATACAGATTATCAACTAGAGGAAATTGGAGAGGAATAATGTACGATTTTTCTAAGTTCACAATTTTTAACTTCTGTGGGGTTATTGATAAGCAATATTTGGCCATATTCGAACAACGCATTGGTGCGAACCTGCCTGATTTATATAAACATTTTTTATTAAG
>NZ_JAUOPX010000106.1:0-984 GCF_030547455.1 Motilimonas sp. 1_MG-2023
AGCCTTCACGTGTTGCAATGGAATCATGTGGTAGCGCCAGCTATTGGGCGCGCTTGGCCCAGTCCTATGGTCACGAAGTCACTTTACTGAGTCCTCGTTTTGTTAAAGCCTTTCGCGTTGGTCAAAAAACAGATGCTAATGATGCGCTAGCCATTGCTACTGCGTTGGATGCACCCAGTGCACGCCCTTGTATGGTCCTTTCTGAAGAGCTGCAAGCATTACAAGCCCTTGACCGTATTCGTACCATCTTGGAAAAAACCAAGCGGCAATTAGCCAATCAAATTCGCGGCTTATTACTAGAATTTGGCATTGTTATCGAGCAAGGGGAGTCGGCGTTTCATCGCAGAGTACCTGAGATACTTGAAGATGTGGATGAACAGCTTCCGCCATTATTACGAGCAGGCATCGCTCACTCTTATGAAACTTATGAAGAGCTGCATGAGCAAAAAGAAGCTCGCGACGTTGAGCTCAAAAAGTATGTGCAAAACAATGCCGATTGTCGCCGGTTAATGGCCCTGGAGGGCGTTGGTCACATTTCTGCCTTGGGTTTGTTAGTACGATTACGCGGAGGTGATTACGACAGTGGTCGCAATGCGGCGGCTTGTATAGGGCTGACACCCGTGCAACATTCCAGCGGTGAAAAAGTGAGAATGGGGCGAATAGCAAAACAACAAGGTAGCACCTTGCGCAGTTGCTTATTTTTAGGAGCCCGCTCGGTGGTATGTAAGCTCAAACATCGCGAGCCAACGACCGAGAAAGAGCGTTGGTTAAAGGGATTGATAGCTCGAAGAGGCATCAAGTGTGCCGCAATCGCCTTGGCAAATAAAACGGTCAGAACGGCAGTTGCGATGTTACGCAATGGCAACGACTATCAACCGCAACCGTTGGCTGCAAACGCAGCTTAATTACCACCGAAGTACAACAGCGTTACTGTAAAGAATTGATTCAATAGCATGCAAGTTAATAGGTAAGACCAACCACTGA
>NZ_JAUOPX010000107.1:0-941 GCF_030547455.1 Motilimonas sp. 1_MG-2023
GCGAGACTTTTACAATTTATTTACCGCGCCAAAACTTGGCAAAATCAGCCAAACTCCATTACACCTGCATAAATAAATAGCAGGTATAAAAGTGCAGGTCCTGCCTATCCATTAGGCCGCTAGGCTTAAACATACAGCAATTTGGGACACTTTTTCTCGTTGCAATTCTGTCACCATGCTCTGAATTCACTATTTACTGTTAAGTAACGTTAGATGCATGAAGTTAAACCTTTTACGATTAAAGCATTACTTGGCGCTAATAAGCTTTTAATAGGCTTCACTTGGGCTTTGGTGTTACTCGAAAATGCGTTGATCGTGTTGATCCCCTTGTTCATGATTTTTATGTTCTGAGCGCCATATTGGTATTGATTGTCGCGTTGGTGGTAGCTAGGCGTAGGTTCTTGATATGAAAATTCGTATTGAAAAAGGCTGGGATTTAGCAAATTCATTGTTAAGTGCTGAATTATATGAAGAAGCATTTGGTTTTAAATTTCTCCGAGCGATACCGAGTAAAAATCAACGTATTAACATTCTTTCAAAAAGTTTCATTCCTGACTATTCATTTGCAGCTTTCGCCGATACAAAAATGGTTGGATTGGCTGGCTTCAAAGTTGAATCCGGCTCTCTGACTGGAGGTATGGGGGCTGCAGAGTTAATCGATCAACTTGGTTTTTTCCGAGGCCTTTGGGCGTGTTTAGTTTTCAGCTTATTTGATCGAGAGCCGGAAGAACTACAATTGGTTATGGATGGTATCGCTGTTGATAGTGCATTCCGCGGGCAAGGTATTGGTTCATTACTACTGGATAACATTATTAGTTATGCGCAAGAGAATAACTTCGAATCAGTGAGGTTAGATGTTATTGAGTAAGCGCATCATAAACCCCGCATTCTAATCCCCTAGCACGAAGAATAAGATCAAGTCTCCAACCATGAGGAGATTT
>NZ_JAUOPX010000108.1:0-890 GCF_030547455.1 Motilimonas sp. 1_MG-2023
ATATTGATACCTGCTTAGTTACGGTGATCTTATCACCTCTAATCAGGTGGCCAAAATAGTTGTACCACTACATAGTGATTAAGCTTAGTGATGGGGACACTAGAGATGGCACTATGGAGTTAAGTAGTTCAGTTTTAAAATACTATGACAAGTTCGATTTTAAGTTTTTCTATAGCTGTAGTGAATATAAAAGAAAAGAAATACTCCTAGAACAGCTTTTTACCTCGTTATTAAAAGTCTGTGAACTGAATCGGTGGTCAATTGAGCCATTCGAACGTGCGAGAGCCAAAGTGCTTGAAGACAACTTTCAAAATTCGTACGTGCTAAGTAGGAAGTTTAACCAGAGTCGAAATCTTAAAGCGTGTTTAGTCGCGGACCATTGTTCTACACAATTTTCTCTAGCGCTTGTTGTAACAGACTTGTCAGACTGCGAAGTTTTTCGAAGACAAGTGCTTGTTGAGGAACCTGATGAGTTCTTGTTCAATTGCCAAATTGGAAGCATTCGTTGGATGAATAAGGAATTGCTTAGATACTCGTTCAGAGATAAAGGTATAGCAAAGACGGTTGAGTTTGGGTTAAACGCCGACGGTTTAATATCGCATAACAAGGCCAAGCATAAGGTATAGCGCGAGCTGTCATAAAATTTGAAACAAATTTTCCGCCTGCTAGCACTACCCATGTGGCGGCGCTGACGGATCCCCTCATTATTTAAGCATCGCTGTTTGATGGATCACCCGTATGTATTCGCAGATTGCCCACTGTATATCCGCGTACCTTCTTTGGTGTTCCCGCCGCCTTAGCACCTCTTTTGCAAGCCGTGTTATTGATAAAACATGGCGGGTTTTGATGGTGTTAGCTTGAAACTGATATTGCCAATTTTGCTGCCTAGC
>NZ_JAUOPX010000109.1:0-857 GCF_030547455.1 Motilimonas sp. 1_MG-2023
GACACCCTCAATGCAACGGGCACTGCGACCATTACCGACGACAGTGCGGTCACACCGCCAACGCCAGAAGATACGACGACGCTGACCTTAAGCGGTGATAGCACAGTAGTAGAAGGTGAAACGGCGACTTACAAAGTGAGCGTGGATAATGCCCCTGCGACAGATTTAACGGTGCAAGTGATTGTTGGTCACGTGACAACCGATAACGGCGACCTAATTCCGGTGACTCAAGATGTAGTGATTGCAGCAGGCACCAAGGAAACCAGTTTCACGGTTGATACCTTAGATGATGCGTATGCTGAAGTAGATGAAACCTTCGAGGTGACTCTAGGGGCAACTACGGGTGGCGGCTATGAAAACTTAGTCAACGGCACCGCAGTGGTGGTGACCACAGTGACAGACCAAACTGGTCCTGATGGTACGCCGGGCAGCGAAGATACCGCAACAGTGAGCCTGTCTGGCGCAAGCTCTGTCGCTGAAGGTGGTGTGGCTACTTATACGGTGACATTAGACAAAGCTGCGGGTGAAGATTTAACTGTGACGGTGATTGTGGGTCACATTACGACCGACAATGGCGACCTCGTCCCTGTCACCCAAGATGTGGTGATAGCTAAAGGCGCGACCACGGCTAACTTTACGGTGTCTAACGTAGACGATGTTATCAGCGAAGGCGATGAGTCATACAGCGTGACGTTAGGCACTCTGACGGGCGGAGGCTTTGAACACCTTGTTAAAGGTAATGCCGTAGTCGAAACCACCATTACGGACAACGACAGCACCAGCCTGATAGTGAACCCGAACACCAATGCCAACAACGTTGACGTTATAGAAGGTGAGCAAGCAACCTTCACGGTTAA
>NZ_JAUOPX010000011.1:0-122785 GCF_030547455.1 Motilimonas sp. 1_MG-2023
CGCGGTACGCCGCTGACAAACAATGAAGCCGAGCGGTGCCTGCGCGGCAGCGTTATCATGCGTAAAATTTGCTACGGCACAAACTCAGATCGTGGCGATAAGTTCCGTTCACGCTTGCTATCCGTAATAGAAACGAGCAAGAAGCGGGGTTTAAATGCCCTCAAAATGATTGAAGCGATAGTCACCGCAGTGATGACAAAAGATGAATACCCAGATGTGTTTGGGTTGATATTTGATTAGTCAAGCTGGGGCTGGTGAAAGGTTACGACTTCCTTACCCTTGCTCTTATCTGCTTGTTGATAAAGCATTAAGCCGCTTTCGACATCATAAGCATTAACGACATGGAGAAAACTTTTGCTGCCATCCGTTTTGGTTCCTCGGAGGGTTTTACCATCAATTGCTAGAACCGATTTTTCCGCACGACTGCGTTCTACATTAAGCCATTCAAATAAGGCTTCAAGTAATGCATCGCTATCTAACATACTGATTATATTTGCAATGCAATGACGCTTCGGGATGCCGTTTTCAAACTGCCGGTATTGTCTTAGCCAGTCCAGTTGACTATCACCGAATTCTTGGATAGATTTTCATCCTGTTGCGCCACTAAGTACCGCAGAAAAGACAAGAAAAACAACATCCACTAAATCGTGTTTAACATTAATATCAACACGAGGATCAGGTATGCGGCTTAGGCGTTCAAAAAGAGTCATAGAGTTTACTCAAGAATACAAATAGTGAAGATCAGAGCACTGAAAATAGAGTTAGTTCAATCTATTATAATGATTTGTATTAACGTGAAAAATGTACTCAAAAAACGCTCATCAAGTACAAATTAGCAACGATTAAACCCTACAGTTTGTATTAGATCTCGCCCTGACCCTGGGGTACTTCATAGTGGCATCCATGCGGTAAAGCTTTATTTATTAACGCTTAATCAATACTGCTGTTTTTATTGAATTAAAAGTTTCTTCTGTCTCTATTTCAATATTGCTACATTTTTCAAATAAAGAGTCAATAATGATTTGATGCCCTTCGTGAGAAAATAAAATGGCTTTTCCTTTATCTTTAATTAGTTTACAAATTTCTTCTTCATTATCATTCGGGTTTAATGGATTTATCCTTGCTATAGTTTTTTTCTCGTTATAGTAGTCAAGGTAAACTCTGTAATATGATGTGTTCGCTTTCCAAGTAGTGATTACTGGTATGTCATTTCCCATCTCATGAGTAACCCAAAGTGCCGCATTTTTATAATCCTCATAATTAGGCTCTCTCTCATTGAAATTTTCTAAAAAAGTGATTAGGCAAATTACCAGAGGAAGTGAAAGTAATTTAAATCTTATGGTTATTTCAGATATTGAAATGGCGATTATGAAAAGTAATATACTGGTTGAGAATAGAATGTGTCGATAATGACCGATTCCACTTTTGTAAGATATTAAAAAGCATAGAATGCTTGACATAATGTAAAGAAATAAAAGTTGATTTGTTTTCTTGTTGCTAAACTTGTCTAGAAATAAAATTATAGCAATAGAAGGTAAAGAAATAATTAAAAAAATAGCGGGGAAAATATCCGATGGGAACATCGATTCAGTAAATAAGTTTTGGCTTTCCGCCCAAGCTACTCCTCCTTTTGAAGTTGAGAGTATAGAATGATAGGTCAGAAATAGCCATGGCAGGTAGAGTGTTGGAACTAAAGATAGTTTTAGAAGTTCCTTTCGGTTATTGCGGCAATAATATACCTTCATTAACCAGTACACCCCGCCAACAACCGCGGCATAATAATTAGTAAACCATAGGGCTAATATGACTACGAGTTCAATTTTATTAACTTTTTCTTTTAATAGATAACCATTGTGAATGAATAATGCAACAAATACTGAAAACGTTATACCTAAACTATAGTTTCTTCCTTCTTGTGCATAATCTATATATCTTCCGGCAAAGGCGCATAAAAATATGAAAATAACTCCATGGAATCTGTAATTTTCTCTCCGGTAGAAGTATACGGCTGTAACGATTAGTAATAATGTGCTAGCGATAAGGCTCTGTAGTCTAGACCTTAATTCAGGCTCTTCCAACCAAGAAAAAAGTTTACCTATTAGTTCAAATAACGGTGGATGTTGTTCTGCAGACTTTGCAGTATAAAAACTATCCTCTGGGCTTATTTGTGTTACTAATTTCCTCTCAAAAGAAAAATCTAGCATCGAATGGTAGTCAATCAATCCAATTGAAAATAACTCATCACTCCAAAGAGGCTCTTCAGATATAGTTGAATACTTTATATATGTTGAAGTACTTATCACTAGAATTGTGAATGTTAGGTATAAATAGGAGCTATACCTTTTAAATAATAACATTTTAATATTTTTCCCTGGGTTTAAAGGGAGTATTTTATCGTACAATATTAAATTTTTGTAGTCTTTTAATAGAGCATTTACGAATTGAAAAACTCGCGGAATGTTTAATTTTTTAGCCTTATTTTTTATTAGGAACAACATCAGGGTCGGATCGTACTTTGTTAACAGCTTGTTTTTGAGCTAAATGAGAGTCGAAGTGTGCTCTTGATTAGTTCATGCTCTCACCCTAGGGTCTGTTGATCTTTGATGGTTAATTTTTGTTCGAGAGGGGACACCTTGTCTAAAAGCGTTTTGAGCAAGGCGAGCAGTGTGTAGTTTAGCATTCTAAGTAAATACTGCTTAACGATGGGTAAAACGCTTTTAGCCGAATCCGTAGGACAGCGTTTGTTGGTCATTTCTACTGCGTTAGCGCCTTTTTCGCGTAGTTCACTATGCCACAAAGGTGCTGGCCACAACGAACGTTTTGTATAAATCCCCAACAAATCGCTGAAAAAACCAGCACAAAAGATCAACAGACCCTAGGTTTACGCTGATTTTTTTACTAACGGAATGATAAATAATGAGTTTTATTGTGTTGTGATTAGTGGTATTTCCATTAGTATTTAGTTTTGGGCCTGCCTATATGGTTTTTGCCACATCAGGTGCGAAGGTTGGCGCGCGATGTTCGCAGCCGTTAATGTGCGGCATTGATCTTGTATTTATTACGCAATCAATCCTTGCGTGGCTATTAGTTTTTTGCGCAGTGGGTCATAGCAAGCTCAAGATGCTGAAAAGGTGTTAGGTTTTCAGGATGGAGTTGCTATTCAATTACCTGATGCTAAAGGTAGTGTTGAAGTATTTATTATTTACTAGAGTCGGCTGTGGCAACATTTGGTAGTGCCGCTATTTATGGGCGATTTTATTATTCGCCTTCCTTAATATTTCTACGCATGTGGTTTGGATAAAGACCGGGCAACTGGCCACTCAGCTGGTACTTCAGCACGTAACCAGAAAATTAATAATAGAAGTTATTTTGTTAGCTTACTGTTAGTGTCGTTATGGTTAGTAGTGGGTGATTCATTTTGGTCATAATTTATTGTTTGAATATGCGAAGGTTGAGCGGCATGATAGCGACTATTAGAACTATTAATCGAAGGCTTTTATTTTAGCCAAGATTGAATATACGCCTTTAGGCTGCTGGAGTTTAGTGAATGAATCTTAACATAATGTTGCTGGTACTAGTGCAAGTATTGTTTATGATTGGCAACATGATGTTTGTCGCTTTAGCACCAGTATTAGGCAAAGCACTAGCGGGCAGCATGAGCCTTGCTACTTTGCCGTTGGCGATAAGCATATTAACCATGTTGATCTGCTCTTTTCCCTTGAGCATGGCCATGGGGCGATTTGGCCGTAAGCCGGTTTTTGCCTTTGGCATCGTTGCGAATTTAGCAGCTGGGGTGATTTTTTTCACCGCGGTGAAATTGCAGTTATTTTCACTGTTTTTGCTCGGCAGTGTTGCCTTTGGTCTCTCTATGGCCAGTGCCAATTTTTATCGTTTTGCAGCGATGGAGCTAGTAGAAAAACATCGTCAAGCCTTGGCTATTTCGGCGGTGATGGCCGCTGGCGTGGTTGCTGCTGTGGTGGGGCCAAACCTTGGCGCAGTGACACAACATCTATTCTTTGAGCAAGCATTTGCTAGCTCGGTGCTGCTTTATATTCCTATTTCTATTATTGCGATGGCGTTGCTGCTATTTATTCAATGGCCGCAGTTACAAGCCTCTTCCACCAAGGTCGACTTGCCGTTAGATCTCAAAGGTGAAATTTGGCAGCCAATGTTCACCGCCGCCGTTGCTTATGGTGTCATGGTATTGATCATGAGCGCCACGCCGCTGCATATGTCCCATCATCATTATGATTTTTCAGATACCGCTTGGGTGATCCAGTGGCATTTAATTGGCATGTTTGCGCCGTCATTTTTTGTCAGTGGATTGGTTAAACGCCTTGGCTTAAAAGGCCTGTTGTTACTTGGTGCGCTAGTGCTTGTCGCCTCTTTGTTGGTCAATCTAATTGCACAAAGCCGCACCTTGCTTACCCTTGGTTTATTGTTGCTCGGCATAGGTTGGAACTTTTTATTTTTAGGTGCCAGTCAATGGCTAATGAAGCTATCAGAACATAAAAACGGCGCAAAAGTACAAGGGGTTAACGAGGTGCTAGTGTTCGGCTTCGCCGCTATTGCAACTTTTAGCTCGGGTTGGCTGCTGGCTGAGTTTGGCTGGATCATACTCAACTTAGCGTCATTACCTTTATTGGCGCTACTGCTGGTGGTATTACTAAAGAGTCATGGCTTAAAACCAAATCTGACCGCGGTGGTGAGTGATTAGCGAGCGTGGCAAGTTGACTAATTTACTGCGAGGCAAGATCTTCAAGTGTTAGATCGTGTAGAATGCGCTGTCCAATTTTGATGTAAACGAGATCCCCATGTCGAACGTGAATACTGCTGAGCTTCATCCCTTTGTACAAGAATGTGCCAATGCGATGGCTAACAATCAACTGCAACGCTTGGTGTTTTCAAAATATCGCGGCGACAATAAAGAGCTTAAGCGTATTGCTTTACGGCCTATTGAGCTAAAAAGTCAGCGATTGGTGTCTTGTTTATATGAATATCGCACTAACCACATCACCAAAAATGTTGCGCCAGATGAGGCCATCAGTCTTTGCCAGCAATGGCTAGAAAGCGAATTTTCTAATGCCCACTTGATCACCGATGAATGGGAAATTCAGTTAAGCATTAGCAAAAAGGGCAAAGTGCTGCAAAACAAATACCGCAATAAAAATAGCGCCAAAGTGGGCGCCGTGAGCGAAGCCAATCTAGAAACGTCTCATAACCGCGCGAAGAAACGCTTTGTTGAACAAACTCGCCCCTATTTAAAAGAGTTAGGCATTACCGATGCCAGTGGTGAGATTATTCCGGCCATGTCGCGCAAGTGGAAACAAATCAATAAGTTTATTGAAGTGCTGTCGCGCGCTATTGATAACACTGGCCTCGCCAAGCGTAGCGAAGTACACATTGCTGACTTTGGCTCAGGTAAAGCCTATTTAACCTTTGCCGTGCATGATTACTTTATAGATAAACTGCAAGTACCAACTCAAGTAACGGGGGTTGAGCTGCGTCAAGGCTTAGTGGACTTATGTAATAAAACCGCACAAAAGCTCGATTTAACCGGCATTAAGTTTGAACAAGGCGATGTGCAGCATTTTAAAGCGCAAGGCATCAACATTATGATTGCGCTGCATGCCTGTGACATCGCCACCGATTACGCGTTGCACATGGGCATTCGCACCGGCGCGGAAATCATCATGTGCTCGCCATGTTGTCATAAGCAAATTCGCCCGCAAATGAAGAGTCCACAAACCCTAGCGCCATTATTGCAACATGGTATTCATATGGGCCAAGAAGCAGAAATGGTCACCGATGGCCTGCGTGCGTTGCTACTTGAAGCTCATGGTTATGATACTCAAGTGTTTGAATTTATTTCCCTTGAACACACCAGTAAAAACAAAATGATTCTGGCGCAAAAGCGCAAACAGCCGCGCGATAACACGGCGATATTGCAGCAAATTGCTGACATCAAAGCCTTCTATGGCATTGAAGAACAGTGCCTTGAGAGCTTGTTAAATAATTAGCTTACTTTTTAATGATTTGGTTCGAAATGCGTGGGCCCTTTAGACAAGCAATGTAGTTTGTCTAAAGAGCTGAGATTCGAAGGCGTTTATGCCTTTAATCTTGCGTACAATTTACTCAACCTACTGGTAGCATATTTTTTTATTTTGTCTGTTCGAGAAAGGAAGTTTTCTTCGTTTTCACCGGGGATGATGTTTGAAAGCCCCCTTGCGTGCCTGAACATTTTTTCAGTCGCAGGATCACGGCTTTCTAGTTTAATTTTACCTTTGCCAATGAATCCTTTTGCTTCTTTTTTTAGAGTATTGTAAGCATCAATGATTGATTTTTGCCTAGCTAGCTTAGGTGGCGTTGGCTCTGTACCTCTAAACTTGTGATATCTCGCGACTAAATTCCCTGTCTTGTGCGCCAGCATGGTGGGTGGAGGTGGGATTACATCAACAACATTGAGAAAATTGAACACATGGCCATACATTGGATTGCAAACAATGTAGGAGGCGAGAATGGGTATTTCCATCATGTGGCCTTTAAGCCAAGCGCTAAATTCTTCATCATTATTGAATGTTTCACTTGAGCATGATTTAGCAAATGAAGTGAATTTTTCTTCCATTACCCAAGTATCAAATAAATTTGTAAAAAAGTTAAAAACTGCGATCCCGGCTTTTACCAGTGTTGCTATTGCTCCGCCAACTCCTGCGGTTGCTAGGGTAAGAACAATAGCCCCTGTCGAGCCAAGTGCTATCACACTGTTTTCTTTAACAACATTTAGTAGCTCTTGCCTAATGATGTATATTGCATCTCCCGCTGTGATGCAGGTTGCACTTTGCTGTACTTTCAACGTTGAGTTGTAAGTTATGTATTTAGTTAACGCGGTTTTTATTCCGAGTAAGGCATTTTTTATGTCGCCAGCGGCGGGAGCAAGATCACTTAAGATGCTTTTGACGACTTCGGGCAGCATAGTTAAAATTTTATCAGCTAAATTAACAAAGCTATTGCCAACACTTTGCCCAAAATATGCCTTTAATTTTTCTGCAATGGTTGCGATAAATTCGTTAGCGCTGGTATCAAAATCTTGGTTTACCGTTACTGGCTTGTTTACAGCCTTGTCGGCAAGTTTATATGATGCTTCAATGTATTTTTTGGTTTTATTTAGACCGTCCACGCTCTGTTTAACTTGATCTATTTTTGTAACCCCAACAATTTCCGTTGTTGCAAAGCTACATAGCATATGGCGATACATGGGTGATAGGTTTGGGTTGATACTTTTTTGCTTAAGCTCTAACTCTTGCAGTAAGCCCATTATACGAATCCTTGTAGTCTAGGTGTAATAACAATGATGATTAATTGTTAATATTTACTTGTATGAATCTAGATGAGGACTGCTTATAACTCAACAGAAAGGCGAGAGCATAAATTTTTTTTGAGCAATTTTTTGGTTATGAGCCATAAGCACCGATTTCGGCATCCGCTTTGTGGCTTCCCCATTAATGATAATTGAATATTAACAACTTTACTTATACCGTTTTGGGCAATGAACTATAGGCTATGACCGCCGCATCGCGTTTTGCGACATCGGTGTGATGGCCTTTGCTGACGTATTGCTCGCAGTACTTAACGGGATCGCCCTGATTGACGAGAAACGGATTACTTGAATGAGGCGATAGTACTTGTTGCCAACGCTTTGCGATGTGCGCTGGTGGATTAGGCATCTCTATTAAGGTGACTTTCGACTCTTCAAAGCGGCTGTTAATGGCCACATTTATCATGTCATCATTAGCGGCTGCTAGCCAGCTGGCGCCGTTTTTACCCACGCACAGCAATGGCATATAGGGCGCGAGGGCTGGGCAAACCGTATTGCGATATAACTCAACTTGCCAATAAGAGCGTGCTATTTTGGCAAACTGACTAAAGCTCTTAATCGCAGTAAATTGCGATGAGGCGAGCGGTAATATTTCTACCCTAGGTTTACTCGGATTCACCGTATCGTTGGCGACATCTATGTACCACTTGCCTAGAATGAACGCATTTTGAAAATACTCATCGCGCAGCGACCCCCATGCTTTTTTTAGATCAACACCTTGATTGATATGCTCTCTTAATAGGCTCAACCTGGGTTTAGTGGTGGTGAATATTTCTTGTTGCAATAAGCGGAAAACCTCATCTCTGATTTCTCGACAGCGACCAATGGGATAGGGCTTTTCAGCAAAAAAGGGAAATTGCGGCGCGAGGTTTAAATCCGCGATTAACCGCACTTGTGCTAAGTCTTGGCACAATAGATTAAGTTGCTCTTGAGTCAGTTCGTTATTCGGCATTGGGGTTACTCGTTAATGGATATTCATTCCAGATTATTGAAATAAGATCTTTTTATTCATTATTTTAGGTGAGCTAGTCCCTATCAGGCTAACTAAATTGCCGGAATGAGATGTTAAACCTAGGTCTAGTTGCACCAATACAAGTTGCTTTGTTTCCTTTAGCCAGAGCGTGCTCATAATTATCTTGAAACCCCTGGCCCATTACCAATAGTGAGCCATTTTTAAGGTTTATCTCATATTGCTTTTCGATATCATCTTGGCTGCGAATCAAAAACGCTCGCTCCGCCCCTAAGCTGATAGAAGCAATGACATCGGTGGCACCAAAGGCGGGTAAATCGCTATGAAAACCCAAACTTTCTTCACCATCTGGGTAGTACAAGCACACCGCAACAGAAAACGTGATGCCTGTCAGTTCAGCTATCTGTTGTTGCAGTTGGGTCAGTAAAGAAAACCAAGTGGCGCATCGGCCATGTTGTGAAGGAAAAAGTTGAGATTGCGCTAATTGTGGATCTAAGAAAATCATCCGCCAAGGCAAAATGTGTGTTTCCTTGCCATTGGGTAGCTGAATAACTTCAGGTTGGTTAAGGTCAAGATTTGCTACTAACCAATTAAACAGCGCGCTACTTTGTTTGGGGGACATAAACTGTGAATAGTACTGGGCGTTGCATTTTAAAGGTAACTTCACTGATGACTCCCTTTAAACCAAGATAAAAATTCTTTAAAACTAGAGGGGATAAGCTGTTATGTCCGTCTATGTCGTTGGTAGCTCATGTATCCAGCGATGTTCTCTGATCCATTTTTTCATGATTGGGAAGCCATGTTCAGAACTGGTCATTTCCCATACATCTAGTAAAGGTTGCCCAAAAATCCCCCCATTATCAAAAGCATTGATTAAAGAGTGTGAAGCGCCTTTATAGCCATCATCATGAAAAATAGTTTTCATAGGTAAGTTTAACCGCTTCACCGCTGCGACTGACCAAGCAATTGCCGCTATCTCTTCACCATGCATGGCTTGCTTTTGTCGTCCATTCCTGAGGCCATTTTTATACACATCACCTTGTAATTGAGCTCGGTATATAGGTTCGCAAACCGCGATATGACCGGCTTCGTGAAGAATATCACCAGCATACTTAAGTTTGTCTATATCAATTTGTAAAGCGCCCTGATTAAGGCTCACACCAGGTAAGAATGATTCATTCTCAATGGACGTTAGGGAGAATGGTAAGTTGATCGCGTGCAAAAAATCACAAATCTGAGTTATGGTTTCATTCATCCACTTATCCTTAAATGATTAGGCTGGCGATAAACCAGTGAGCTATAGCCCTATGAGTGAATATCACTTGGTTGTGCTAGTCATGTTTTAGTAAAAGTCTTATCAATGTAGCAAAGTTTCGCCAACACCCTACGATTAGTTGTTTGAAATGCGCTTGCCCACGCGCTTTGGTAGGTGAATAGGTGTTTGATGAAAATTGTTATGAATATGTAAAATTAACTCCACTTTGCTAAATATCACAGCAAATAGTGTTTTCATCATCTATAGCGATAATGGTGTAAATATGATGGCTATCGAAACGTTATGAAATAGAAAAATGATTAGTGTGATTTTATTTTGGTTTTTGTCAATTAAATATTGAGTTATTGTCTTTTTGAACTAGGTTCTTAGTTTTAGTCATCATAAAAGTGACGGCGCTGTTTGGTGCGAATCAAAATGAGTTCTTAAGGATATTTAACCATGGAAGCACAACATCTACAGGTTACTTCGGGGCTGTCGTTCGCAGAGCCTGAAGTTGACGCCTTGCTTAAGCACTCAGTCCGAACGCAGCTTGAATCTTTGTTAACGCAGAAGCTCACAGTTGAACAACGGGTGCAGCAATTACAACAAAGTTTTATTGATGCAACGACATTAGTGCTAAGTGATACAGAAACGCAGCATCAAGTGCTAGTTAAAGCCTTTGAAGCTATGTACGACCAAGCCGTGCAATCAATGGCATTAGCTGGGTTGAGCCAAGCACAGTTAACACGGCAATATGTATCGGCATCGGGTTTAATCATGTCTCCCCACAATTGTAAGCATACCATCAAGGATGTTTATCGCATTAAAGGGTATGCCCGAGGCATTGACCAAGCAATACAAAGTAAATTAAAACATGTGTCTTCAATTACCGTTCTCTATCCCGCATGTGGCCCTTTTGCCCCTTTACTATTGCCTTTATTAAGTTATTACAAAGATAGCCAAAAATTCACTGGACAGCAGATCCAAGTTATTTTGGCTGATGTTCACCCTGGCGCCATTCTGGCACTCACACAATTAGTTAAAGACTTACAACTGGATGAGTACATTCTTTGTATCGAAGAGGTTGACGCCACTGAATATAAACCCAAAGAGTCGATTGATTTACTGGTGTTAGAAGCGATGCAACATGGCTTTACCAAGGAAGGACAGCTCAGTATTGCCAAGCACTTGGTGCAATTTCTGAAAATAGATGGTTGGATGATCCCGCAGAATATTTCGATCCGAGGCATGATGGTCATAGGTGAAACGGAATTTAATCAGCAATGGAAAGAAGTGGAATATAGTCACTCGCTAAATACCGATGCCGATGCACAGCAAGATAGGATCGAACTTGGCGAGCTAATGAGTATAAACAAATCGACGCTGCTCAACATGCAAGAGTTGGAACTGCAAGACGGCGTCAAGGTTATTCCGGCAAGCCAAGTTACCTTGCCCGTTGGCGTTGACGATATGGATAAGCGTATTCTAGCGGTTTATGCTCATATTGATACTTTTGCACAGGAGGGAGTTGGGCAATATGACTCAGGGATCACCCACCCCAGGCCCGATATGACGTTTTATATTGATACCAAGCCTCGTGATGTTGAGCATATTCACTTTGTAGCAAACAGTGGTGATACGGTGCAGTTCTATTATCAGTTAACGGGCTTACCGGGTTTTGTGCCGGTAAAAATATAGGAGCTGATGATGCAAAGATATGCTGTTTTTAGCGGAAGTTGCCAAAGTTTACCCGCCATTCAATACTTGCTGCAAACAAGCCAACTGGCCTGTGTGGTGTTGGTTGATGCTGAGCCGAATCCTGATTTAGTGCAGTTACAACAATGGCTGCAGCATCATCAAGTTACAACACTATCATACAATAAAACCGAAGATTCAGTGCTGGTTGCGCAGCTGGATAGATTGGCAGTTAACCGTGGTTTGATTTACTTATTTCGCCACATCATAAGATCGCCTTTGCTCCAATATTTTAATGATGGACTAGTAAATATACATCCAAGTCCTTTGCCTGAATACAGAGGGCCGCAACCACTATATTGGCAGATAAGAAATGGCGAAACTTTCACAAAACTAACGTTACACAAAGTCTCGGAAGAAGTAGATTGTGGTGATATTGCACTGGATGTTGATATAGAAATACATCCCTTTGATACGACTCACTGCTTATATCAAAAAACAGCTCAAGCCCTACCTTATTTGATTTCACAGTTCTGTCAATTGGATCAAGAAAACAAAATAGAGTGGCGTAAACAAGATCAAGAAGGTTTAAAACAAGCCCCCGCATTACTGCAATCCGATTTATTCATTGACTGGTACACAACCTGTGCTAGTGACATTGTTAATATGGCTAGAGCGGGTAATTTTGATAGTTTGTGTGCGTATTTTCAATTTCGTCAAAGCACATTTCAATTACTGCAAGCCACTAAAGTTGACTGTTCATTGAAAGGGGTTCGTCCCGGTACCATTGTGGAGCTTGATAGTAGCCGGGGCTTAATTGTAAAAACCCATGACGGTGGCGTTAAATTAGATATTGTAGGGTCTTCGCAAGGTTGTTTTGATGGTTATCGATTTGCGCTTTTATTTGGCTTAGAGCCTGGGCAGGTAATTGAAAATATCAACGCTTGTGATGATGCTTAGGCGCTAAGCAGGAGAATGTTAATCCTGATTTATTGGTTTTTTATGGTGGCTTAGTTGAGAAAGATACGATAAATGGTTAAGGCCATTGTAGTTTATCAATTCTGCAGTCTAACTATGCTCTGAACTTAACTTTCAGAAGCGAGATAGATATGAATATTAAGATAGGTTTAACCAACCGTTATGTATATGAGCTGATAGCTTACCCTTTTAACGGTGGTGCATATCCTGACAATGGAGAAAAAATAGCACCACTTGAGGGAAAAGGGGAGCTCACTATAGTCTCTGGAGAAAATGCAATCATTGATGTGCCAGGTATGGGGTCTTTGTTAGTACAATTTTTGGGTGAACAAAAATTAGAGAACTTTCATGATAGAGCTTGTGAAAACCCCAGTGAGTTTGATCAGTATGAACAAATGGCATTACTACGTTACAAAACAACTGAACTTTATTGGCGATTTCCAAGCAGTGACGATGCACAACTTGAGCTAAGCGTGAATGATATTGGTACCGTGTGCTTAGATAAAGTGCTATCAGGAGAAGCTCGGCGTGTTTCACTACCAGAGTTTTTTATACCACCGGTATTTTTGCCTAGTGGCGTTGATGAACAAGAGTCACAGGCAGAGTAGGCGGCTTACATTGTGAATTTGAGTTGTATGTAAGCACACATCGCGATTAGTTCGCGACAGGGTTATGACTGAGAACGAAACTACATTACACACTCTGTTTGTGTTGTTTTGCAACAAGAGTATCAAACAAATTATGAGGAATTAAATATGGCGACTGAACCATTTATTGGCACACTTACTGCTTTCGGCGGTACTTTTACCATTGAAAATTGGGGCATATGCTGGGGGCAGATGCAGGCAATTAGCGAGAACACGGCTTTGTTTTCATTGTTTGGGTCGATGTATGGTGGTGATGCTCGTACTACCTTTGCTTTGCCAGACTTACGAGGTCGTAGCCCCGTTGGTATGGGGCAGATGCCAGGGGGGTATGATTATCGACAGGGAATAAGGATGGGGACAGAGCGTATAAGCTTGGCTACAAGCCAGATGCCAGCGCATTCACATACCGCGGTTTTTACGCCAACAGGTGGTGGGAGTCCTATTGCAGCAAAACTTGAGGTTGCAACTGATAAAGGTACATCGGCAACGCCAAGCACAAGCACTTACCTAGCAGCGGGTAGTGCTAGTAATAACTATGTGGCACCTGGATTAGCTGGGGTTGACTTAGTAGATATACCGGGTCTTACAGTAACTGGTGGTGGCAGTGAGGGTGGAACCGTGACTGTAGGCACAACGGGAGGTTCCGAACCAATTGGAATAATTAATCCCTTGTTACCTCTTAACTGGTTAGTAGCTCTGCAGGGGATTTACCCATCAAGAAGTTAGCACTCACTTTAGTTAAGTTATTAACTAAGGTGCTATTAATAGCGCTAGTAGCAACCATTAACCTGCAATTAGTTTCAGTGAGAAAGTATATCATCGGCATTAGTGGCGATGATATACGTTCAACAGCCTGAACTTTCGCTAAAAGTAAGCACAAATTTTAGGGTCGCCAGTTAGAGTTATGTATGGCAGTCACTAAATGAATGAGTAGATACCGAGGATTTAAACAATGCACTTTGATTTCGCATTTCCCAAGTATGTTAACCCACAGAGTATGTGTGTTAACTATCATAAAATGACAAAACTAGCCTTGTTTATGTCCATCATTTATAGCACTCATGCTGCTGCAGGGACATATAATTTTAGTTCAGTATCCGGTGACGGAACAGCAACGTTAACGACAACGGTAGACGGTATTACATTAACCGCAACACAAGAAGACGGCAATAATATAAATGTTACTTCAGGTTTTTTAGACCCAAGCGCAGCTATTGCAGAGAAAATTTGGACCATTGCCTTTAACTCGCCAGTGAATATCACCCAGTTTCAAATGGGTGAATTTTCTAATCTATCGGTGGGGACTTATATCTTCACACCTGATAGTGGTACAGCGGTCAGTATTGATGCGGATGATCCGGCTATTGTAGGTGCTATTGCTACTTTAACTCCAGGTGATTGGGCATCGGTTAATTCTGTAACAATGAGTTATATCAATCCAGACAACGCAATGGATACTTTTCGTGTAGGACTGGATAATATTCAATTTACTGCTGCCCCAACTGATTCGACTGATCCCACTTTTGATAGTGGCAATTCAACCCCTAATGACGATGCCACAGGTGTGTCTGTCAGTAATAACATTGTTATTGATTTTGATGAGGATATTGCACTGGGTACGGGTAATATTACGGTGCGCGATGTCACAGGTAGCAGTGATACAGAAGTGTTTAATGTGGCCACAGAAAGTGACGGTGCAAATAGCAGCCCTGGCGCGGGGCGTATTGGTATTGTAAACGATAAAGTATATTTAAACCCAACGAGTGACTTAACTGGAAACCGTAATTATGCTATTCGAGTTGATGCAACTGCGATTGATGATACATCGGGTAACAGTTTTGCCGGGATTAGTGACGATACTACATTTAATTTCTCTACAGCCAATACTATTCCAGATGTGGATTTGAACTCAGGCACTGGCGGTAAGGATAATAGCGTGTCGTTTACTGAGGGCAGTGGTGCTTTAAATATCGCTCCAAGTGCTACGGTCACAGAGGCTGATGGCGATACAATAACGACCATTACGGTGAGTTTGACCAATGACCAAGATGGTGCGTCGGAAGGGCTAAATGTAACCGCTGCAGTGCAAGACGCGTTAACGGGTATTTCGGGTTCGTCAGACATTACATTACAAGATACCATCTCTGTGAGTGGGGCAACGGCATCGGCTGCTGAAGTACAGACTTTCTTACAGAACATTAGCTATAACAACACATCTAGCTCACCTAACGAGACAGCGAGAACAGTAACGGTTGTGATAAACGACGGTACTGCAAATAGCACTAGTCGCACGGCGACGATTAGCGTTAGTAATGTTACTTCTGCCAATAGCACCGGCGCTGGCTTTAACACCACAAACGGTACTAATTTATCACCTGCGATTACCTTTACCGACGACAACGAAACATTGGCTATTACTAATACAAGCCATGCTACAGGGTCAACAGCGGATGGTGGAAATGGTACAGACACATTATTTGCTGTGGATAATGTTGATTTGACTGGCCTGACAAGTTTGACTAATTTTGAGACGCTCACACCAGACAACGATGGTGCATTAACGTTAAGCGAATCACAGCATGAAAGCTTTAGTACTATTAATGGCACGGGCGACAACCAATTTACTATAGCTAGTGCGAATGGCGATCAATCGCTAACAGGTGATGCCGATATTGAAACCTATGTGCTTGGCGCAGCGATGACATTTAACGCGGCCACGGCAGCACAAAATGTGACCGGTAGTAGCGGTGACGACACCGTGAATATCGCAGCCTTGACCGCAACGGGTACCTTAAGTGGCGGCACTGGCACGGATACATTGCAACTAAGTAATGGTGCAAATATTAGCGGCGCGACGGTTGCAGCCTTTGAGGCCTTAACGCTTGCCAATGACGCAAGCGTTACAATGACAGAAACGCAGCATGATGGTTTTTCAACGATAACTGCGCCTGGCGCAGAAACGATTACGATCAGTTCAGCAACAGATGGCTTAACCGGCAATAGCGCCATTGAAACCTATGTGTTAGCGACGGCCAATACTTTTACCCTTGGCAGTACCGGGCAGAACTTAACCGGCAGTGGCGGTGATGATACGGTGAATGTCGGCGCCTTAAGCGCAACCGGGACCTTAGCGGGCGGTGTTGGTACCGACACGCTATCGATTGATAATGGCGCTAGCATTGCAGGCGCAACCGTTAGTGGTTTTGAAAACTTGGCGGTGGCCAGCGGTGGTGCGGCGAGCATTGATGCCGCGCAGTTATCTGCCTTCAGTGGCACGATTTCTGGGGCCGGCAGTGAAACCTTAACCATTGCCGGTGATGGCGATATCACCACGGTTTCGGCAATAGAAAGCTACACCTTGGCGGATGACAGCACCAATACGAGAACGGTGACAGTCAGTAATAGCAGCCATTCAGTCACGGGCACATCCACGAGTGATGCAGTGACCTTTGATTTAGGGGCGCTCACTTATACTGGCACCATCAGCGGTGAAAATACGACGTCAGATACACTTTCTCTTAGCTCCGGCGCTGATATTACCGGAGCAACGATTAACAGTGTTGCTAATTTAACCTTGGCTTCGGGCGCATCGGTAGCCATGACTTTAGCTCAGCACGGAAACTTTACCGGTACCCTAACCGCTGCTGGCGTAGAAACTATCAGCTTAAGTGGGGATGGTAATGTCACCACCTTAGCAGCTATTGAAAATTACAATTTGGCTGATGACAGCAGTAATACCCGAACCATTACTGTTGCAAGTGATACAACCAGTGTCACCGCTAACTCAGCTAGCGATGCCGTTACCTTCGCCATTGGTGGCAGCACATTTACCGGCACACTAAGCGGTGAAAATACAGTGGCTGATCGGGTGCAAGTGTCTGATGGCGCTGATATTACAGGGGGAAGCTTTTTTAACATAGGCACCCTTTCTTTGAATAGCGGTGCAACAGTTGCCATTGATTCAGCCAATATTGGTGACTTTACTAGCGCCATAACCGGTGCGAGTGGCAGTGAAACCCTTAAGCTAATGGATGGTGGGACATTTAACTTCTCAGCTACCTCTGTTTCTGCCATAGACGCTATCGCGTTGGGGACGAATAGCGCATCAACCATCACCTTGACAGACAATTTTAATGCCGATGGGCAAACCGTTGCCATTACTAATACCACTGGCAGTGCTATCACCAATGACTTGTCAATTAATGCCTCAGCATTTGTTGGTGATGTACTGTCAATCACTGCCACAGATTTAGGCGGTGACGATACCTTTGTTGGCGGCAGCGGGGCCGATATTATTCGTCCCGGTGCTGGCACCGATACGATGACGGGTAATGCCGGTGGTGATAACTTTATCGGAAGCGCGTCTGATTTATCTGGCGATACTATCGCGGACTTAGCCATTGGCGATCAAATAACCATTACAGGCGTGACTGGACTATCGAGTGCAAATGTACGTTTTAACGGTAGCAGCACATTGGAGGTGGATACCGATGCAACTGATTTTAATATCTCAGAGCTTTCCTTATCTTTAACCAATGCGCCAGCAGCCAGTTTGGCTTATACCGTTGCCGACAGTGGCAGTGATACCGTCATTACCTTTATTGCACCAAATGAGGCGCCCGTATTTAGTAGCTTAAATGGCGGCGCTACCTTTGTTGAAAATGGCTCTGCCGTTAGCATTGATAACGATATGACGGTTGCTGATACTGAATTAGATGCCCTTAATGGCGGCAATGGTAACTATGATGGCGCAACAGTAACCTTAGCGCGCTCTGGTGGGGCGAATAGTCAGGATGTGTTTAGCCATACCGGGCTATTGGGCAGCTTAGTACAAGGCAATACCTTTACATACAATGCAAGCTCGGTAGGAACGGTAACGACAAATTCAGGCGGCACCTTGGTGCTTACCTTTAACAGCAATGCTACCTCAGCCATCGTTGATGGTGTATTACAGTCGATAGGCTATCGTAACAGCTCTGAAGATCCTGCCTCATCCGTTACGCTTAATTTCACCTTTAATGATGGCACCATTGATAGCACGGGCAGTAACCAAGCCGTTGTTAATATTACGGCGCAAAATGAATCGCCAAATGGCCAGAGTCAGACGGTATTGGGGCTAGAGGACGCGCCTGTGAGTTTCCAATTAACTGGCTCGGATGCAGAGCAACAAAGTTTGACGTTTGCAGTAAGCACCCAACCACAACACGGCACTGTGACCTTAAGTGGTAATCAAGGGGTTTACCAGGGGGAGCAAGATTACTTTGGCACTGATAGTTTTACTTATACGGTGAATGATGGTCAATTAAGTTCGAATCCGGCTAAAGTTACGATAAACCTCAGCTCTGTTAACGATGCGCCGACTATTAGCGGAAAGCCAACCCTCGAGATTGATGTTGGTAAGGCTTATAAGTTTGTCCCTGTCGGTTCAGATGTCGATGGAGATAAGTTAACTTTTAGTATCTCAGATCTGCCTAAGTGGGCGAGTTTTGACAGTGTATCAGGTGCTTTAAGTGGTACGCCGAGTCTGGCTAATGTCGGTAAGTATGATGCAATTACCATCAGTGTATCAGATGGCAGCGAGCGAGTTTCACTGCCTGCGTTCGCTATTCGGGTCAACTTTGTTAATAGCGCGCCTATTGCGCGCGACATGCTTTTAACAGCTAAAGAAGATGAAACCATGACGGCGCTTGCGGATGTACAAGATGCTGATGGGCAATCCCTGAGTATTGAAATAGTGCAACCGCCAACAGCGGGCAGTGTCGAGGTTCAAGGTAACTCCTTTGTTTACAAGCCTAATGCAAATGTCTTTGGTCAAGATGGTTTTACCTATCAGGTCAGTGACGGCATTGCAGTAAGTCAGCCTGCCACAGTACGCATTAACGTGTTATCGGTAAACGACCTGCCTCAAGCAAATAACGATGTATTTGAGCTAAATCATGATGACAGCTTACGTTATGAGCTGGATGTACTTGCCAATGATACCGATGCTGATGGTGAGCCGCTCACTATCACTTCTGCGCAAGCGTCAGTAGGTAGCGTTGCGATCGCTAATGGTAAGCTCATTTACCAAGCTAAGGCGAGTACGCAGGGCGAGGTTAAATTGACTTACCGTATTCAAGACAAGGCGCAAGCCAGCAGTCAAGGAACGGTCAGTTTACGCTTTCTCGGTGGCGCTAATGCCGCGCCTACTATTGAGATACCTCAAGATGTACGGGTTAATGCAACGGGATTATTTACCAAAGTCGACTTAGGCGTTGCCAAGGCGACCGACGCGCAAGGCAATGTACTGCCTGTTTCGTTAGTTAATAACACCACCTTGTTTGCCCCCGGTAAGCATTTAGTGCATTGGCAAGCAACGGATAATCAAGGTAGGCAAGTCATTGCGACCCAAGTGGTTGAGGTTGACCCGTTGATTTCCCTGCAAAAAGATACACAAGTGATTGAAGGGGCGAGTATTACCGTTAAGGTTCACTTAAATGGTCTCGCGCCGAGCTACCCTGTGACAGTGCCTTATACCGTGTTGGGCAGCGCTGATAGTGGCGACCATGATTTAAGCGACGGTGAAATCATCATCACGCAAGGATTGGTAGGCGAGGTAACCTTTAATGTGTTTGACGACGCTGTCGCAGAGGGCACCGAGACCATTCAACTGCAATTACTTGATGGCATTAACCTTGGCGCGAAGTCGACGATGACGATCAGCATTGTTGAAGAAAATGTGGCGCCGAAACTACAAGTGGCGGTCACACAAGATGGTCAAACACGACACTTAGTGGTTGCCAACGATCAGTTAGTGACGTTGACCGCGACGGCAACGGACATCAATATTGCTGACCGTGTGGCATTAGATTTCACAGCTAATGGGCCGATCACGCTTATCCCTACCAATGAAGACAGTATTATTACTTTCTCTCCTGCGCAGTTACCGGTTGGCGTTTATAAAATAGCGGTGACTGCAACGGATGATGGTACTCCGAGCTTGATCTCTCGAAGTGATGTTTATATTGAAGTGTTCAGCAGTTTAGTTGCATTGACTGAACAAGATACAGATGGCGACCTGATCCCTGATGATAAAGAGGGCTATGGTGATACCGACAAAGATGGTATTCCTGATTATCTCGATTCGATTAATGAATGTAATGTGTTGCAAGAGCAGGTTGGTGATGCAACGCAATTCTTAGTTGAAGGTGAACCTGGGGGCTGTTTAAGAAAAGGTGCAACGGTGGCGCAAAACCAAACAGGCGGAGCGCAATTACTCGCAAGTGAAACGCCAGTTGATGAAGCCGCGCAGAACACGGGTGGTATATTCGACTTTATCATCACTGAGCTGCCACAAGCGGGAGATGCGATGAGAGTGGTATTGCCGCAACGATTGCCTATCCCAGCCAATGCGGTTTACCGTAAGTATCTCTCTGGCCAGTGGCGCGATTTTGTGAGCACCGCTGAAGATCGGGTGTTTTCATCGCCAGGTGAGGCTGGCTATTGTCCACCTCCGGGTGATGCGGCTTGGGCCGAAGGGTTGACCGAAGGCCATTGGTGTGTGCAATTGCAAATTGTTGATGGTGGCCCTAATGATGATGACGGGGTGATTAACAGCACTATTGTTGACCCCGGTGGCGTGGCGATTATGAGAACAAGTAATAACCTGCCACTGGCGCAAGCCGATGCCGTCAACGTCGCAGCGGGCAATTCCATCACCATTAATGTGTTGGCAAATGATTCGGATGCCGATGGTGATGCGTTAGTCATCACCAGTGCCACCGTTGATTTTGGCTCGGTAAGCATTGTGAGTAATCAGCTACTTTATGTTCCTGCAACCAATTTTGTTGGCCGAGCCACCATTCAATATGGCATCTCAGATCAACAAGGCGGCACGGCGAGCAATACCGTTACAGTTGATGTGGTGGTTAATAATCCGCCTGTAGCCAATGCCGATAGTGCCACCACGACCGATCAAGTCAGTATTGTGATTAATGTGCTGAGTAACGACAGTGATGCCGAAGGTGGTGTGTTGTCAGTGTTGAGCGTTTCAGCGGTGCAAGGGCAAGTAAGTGTGGGCGCTGATGGTACACTGACTTACAGTCCTAAACTGGGTTTTGAAGGTGTCGATATTATTACTTACATCATTCAAGATGAACTTGGCGCAAGGGCTCAGGGAGAGGTGAAAGTATCAGTAACGGTGTATCAAAAGGGAACGGATGGAGGTAAGTCTTCAGGAGGCAGTATAGGGTTTGTCTTCGTGGGGTTAATGCTAGCAGCAGTGGTTATACGCCGTAAGAAACCGTTATGGCCCGTTGATGAGCGATAAACGCTCGCTCTTAGGTCGTAGATAAATAACAGGCGCTAGCAAGTTATCGTTAGCGCCTGTTTTATATTAGCTCACCAACAAACACGCCACTTGGTGTTGTTCATTCCCTTTTAATTGCGGCTTCAACTCACTGCATTGCGGCTGGGCCTGTGGGCAGCGGGTACGAAATACACAGCCTGATGGCGGGTTGATTGGCGAGGGTAAATCGCCCGGCAATAATGCGATGGTTTTATTGCGCTCTTTATCGGGGTCGGGCAGGGGCACGGCCGACATGAGCGCGTGAGTATAGGGATGTTTAGGGTTATTAAACAGCTCATCTGAGGTGGCCAGCTCCACTTCATTGCCTAAATACATCACCAACACGCGATCGGAAATATGTTTCACCACCGATAAATCATGGGCAATAAAGATTAACGATAAACCCATTTCTTTTTGCAACGACTTGAGTAGGTTAACCACTTGCGCCTGAATCGAGACATCCAGTGCCGACACTGGCTCATCACAAATCACCAGCTTTGGCTCTAAGATCAGCGCTCGTGCAATGCCGATACGTTGACACTGACCACCAGAAAACTCATGAGGATAGCGGTTAATTACGTTAGGTAATAAGCATACCTTGTCCATCATCAATTTCACTTTGGCGCGCACTTCTGTTTTGCTTAGCTGCGGAAAGAAAGTTTGCAATGGCTCGGCAATGATATCGCCGACTGTCATGCGTGGGTTAAGGGAAGCCAGAGGATCTTGGAAGATCATTTGAATATCTTGGCGCACTGCGCGCAGCTCTGATTCACTATGACTGGTGAGATCTTGTCCCATCCAAACGATGCTGCCAGCACAAGACTTCACTAAGCCGATAATGGCGCGGGCAAAGGTAGATTTGCCGCAGCCTGACTCGCCAACCACGCCTAAGGTTTCGCCTTGGTAAAGCTTAATGGAAACACCATCAACAGCCTTTAACTGTGCTGGTGGTGTCCAAGGCCAGCCGCCTTTTTGCTTTATTTCAAACTGTACTTTTAAATTTTCTATTTCTAGGATGGCGTTTGCCGCTTCGTTAACTTGTTTCATGCTTCACTCCCAGGAATTGTGGCAATCACTGCTGGTGGATTAAAACAGGCACGTTGGCGACCTGTTGCAAATTCCGTTAAATCGGGTGCGCTTTGCTGACATTGTTCGCTGACAAATTCACAGCGTTGTTGGAACGGGCAGCCCATTGGTAAGCGCAATAAGTTAGGTGGGTTGCCTGGGATGGTTGGCAATATTTCACCTTCAGTATCCAGGCGCGGAATGGCTTTGAGCAAACCTTGAGTGTAAGGGTGGGTTGGGCGATAGAAAATATCGCGCACGCTGCCGTATTCCATGGTGCGCCCAGCGTACATCACTAATACTGAGTCACAAATACCTGCCACCACGCCTAAGTCATGAGTGATCATGATAATAGAAGTGCCAAAGTCGTCTTTTAACTCGTTCAGCAGTGACATTATTTGCGCCTGTACCGTTACATCAAGTGCGGTGGTCGGCTCATCGGCAATCAGCAATTTAGGCTGACATAGCAACGCCATGGCAATCATTACGCGCTGGCGCATACCGCCAGAAAACTCATGAGGATACATTGCCATGCGTTTGTGTGCTTCCGGCATTTTAACCGCATCGAGCATGCGCACGCTGTGATTAAAGGCATCTTGTTTACTCATGCCTTTATGCTTGATCAGCACTTCCATTAGCTGAGTACCCACTTTCATGTAGGGGTTCAGTGAGGTCATGGGATCTTGGAAGATCATCGCAATTTGCTCGGCGCGAATGTTGTTGAGCTGTTTTTCTGGCAAGTTAAGAACTTCTTGGCCTTCAAATTTGGCACTGCCGCTGATTGTGCCATTTTTCGCCAATAAGCCCATTAAGGCAAACGCGGTTTGGCTTTTACCTGAGCCAGACTCACCAACGATACCTAAGGTTTGGCCTTTATCTAGGCTAAAGTTGAGTTTGTTTACCGCGACGACGCTGCCTTCAGGGGTGGCAAATTGTACTTCTAAGTCTTTTACATCTAACAGTTTCATGCTGGCTCCTTAGCGGTCTTTCGGGTCTAAGGCGTCACGTAAACCGTCGCCGACAAAGTTAAAGCAGAACAAGGTAGTGACCATGAATCCTGCGGGAAACAGCAGTTGCCATAAAGCAATTTCCATGGATTGTGAGCCTTCGTTGAGTAGCGCGCCCCAGCTGGTCATGGGCTCTTGTACACCAAGGCCAAGGAAGCTTAAGAAAGATTCAAATAAGATCATACTTGGAACCAGTAAGGTAGCGTAAACCACCACTATTCCTAATACATTGGGTACAATATGACGGGTGATGATCTTCCATTTACTGACGCCACACACATGGGCTGCTTCAATAAACTCTTTGCGTTTTAAACTTAAGGTTTGGCCGCGCACGATACGCGCCATATCGAGCCAAGATACCGCGCCAATGGCAAGGAAAATCAGTAAGATATTACGACCAAAAAAGGTCACCAATAAGATCACAAAAAACATAAACGGAAATGAGTATAAAATTTCCAGCACGCGCATCATTAACTGATCAACGCGGCCACCAATAAAGCCTGAAGTTGCGCCATAGAGGGTGCCGATGATCATGGCAACGACCGCACCAAGTAGGCCGACCATTAAGGATATTTGTCCACCCATCAAGGTGCGCACAAAAAGATCTCGACCCAAGCTATCGGTGCCAAAGTAATGGCCGTTTTCAATACTTGGCCCAACATGCATGGCTGACCAGTCTGTATCATCAAAGGCATATGCACTTAAATGTGGGCCAATAATTACCAGCAGGGTAATACAGGTTAAGATAATCAGACTGACCACTGCTGCTTTGTTACGAAAAAAGCGGCGACGGGCATCTTGCCACAGGCTGCGTCCTTCTATTTCTAAGCTTTCCGCCGCACTTTCAATCGCCTGGCGTTTCTCTTTGGTAACGAACATATTAATACTCCAAGGCTAGTAACGAATTTTCGGATCTATCACTGCGTACAGGATATCGACGATAGCGTTAAAGGTAATGGTTAATGCGCCAACCAAAATGGTTAAGCCAAGTACCATGGAGTAATCACGATTCAGTGCGCCGTTAACAAATAGCTGGCCGATGCCGGGTAAGCCAAATATGGTTTCAATCACCACAGAGCCGGTAATAATACCAACAAACGCAGGGCCTAAATAAGACACCACGGGTAAGATGGAAGGGCGCAGGGCATGGTGAATAACGATGTAGGACATGGACAAACCTTTAGCGCGCGCAGTGCGGATAAAGTTAGAGCTCATCACTTCAATCATGCTGCCGCGCATAATGCGGGCAATTGATGAAATGTAATGCATCATCATGCCAATCACTGGCAGCACCATAAATTGCAATGCGCCACCGTTCCAGCCACCTGCGGGTAGCCATTTTAAACTGATGGAAAACACCAGTACCAACACTGGCGCAAGCACAAAGGAAGGGATAACCACCCCAACCATAGCCCCTGACATCAGAAAGTAGTCAAGCCATGTGTTTTGCTTTAAGGCGGCGAGCGTACCTAAGCTAACACCAAAAAACACCGCTAGCACAAATGCGGTGGCGCCAATTTTGGCTGACACGGGCAGTGCTTGTGCCACTAGCTCGTTGACCGAATAATCTTTATATTTGAACGAAGGGCCTAAGTCACCTTGTACTAGGTTCTTAAGGTAGTTGAAATACTGCTCAATTACTGGTTTGTCGAGGCCGTATTTGGCTTCGATGTTAGCCTTTACTTTAGGTGGGAGTGAGCGCTCACTTGAAAACGGGTTACCCGGTGCAAAGCGCATCAAAAAGAATGACACGGTAATAAGCACCAATAGGGTCGGGATCGCTTCCAGTAAACGTTTAAAAATAAACTTAGTCATCGGATGGCTTCCATTGCTGACACTCAAAAAACCACTCAAGTGAACTTGAGTGGTTTTGTTCCATAGGAGTTAATGGTTATTGTTTGATTAGGTACATATCTTTGCTGTACAGGTTATCCAGTGGGTTGTTTGGGTAACCGCCTAAGTAAGGTTTGACTAAACGGGCGGTAACATACTGGTAGATAGGCGCCACTGGCATGTCTTTACTTAAGATAGTTTCAGCTTGCTGGTAGTAATTAGCACGCTCAGCAGGATCGGTGGTAATACGGCTGTTTGCCATTAACTTGTCGTAGGCTGGACTATTGTATTTACCGTCGTTATTGCCGTTGTCACTTTCCAGCAAACTCAACATTGACGAGGCTTCATTGTAATCGGCAATCCAACCGGCACGAGCAACGCTGAAATTACCTTGTTTTCTTGAATCGAGGTAGGTTTTCCACTCTTGATTTTCAAGTTTGGCTTCAACGCCGAGGCCTTTTTTCCACATTGATGACACTGCAATAGCGACTTTCTTGTGGTTCTCACTGGTGTTGTAGAGCAGTGAGAACTTCAGCGGATTATCCTTGTTGTATCCGGCTTCGGCTAATAATGCTTTCGCTTTAGCATCACGCTCCTTTTGGCTTAACCCTGCCCATTCTTGTGGTGCTGGCTCAAAGCCATCGACTATTTTAGGGGTAAACGAATATGCAGGTGTTTGCCCTTGACCTAACACAAAGTTGGCGATGGCTTCGCGGTTAATGGTGTAAGACAGTGCGGTGCGCACGCGAACATCATCAAACGGCTTTTGCTTGGTGTTAAACTGGTAGTAATAGGTGCCTACATAGCCTGTTACTCGAATTGACTCAGGGTATTCTTTTTTCAGACGCTTGAAGTGCTCTATCGGCATTTCGTAAGTCATGTGAATTTCATCAGCTAAAAAGCGATTCATTTCCGCGTTTTGTGATTGTAGCGGCAGGTAACTTACCTTGTTGATTACGGTGTTGGCATTGTCCCAATATTGTTCATTACGTGACAAGACAATACGCTCGTTCACGGTCCAAGTATCGAGTTTGTAAGCGCCATTACTGACCATATTACCTGGACGGGTCCACTTATCGCCTAACTTTTCTACACTTGCCTTGTGTACTGGATTGGTAGAAGTGTGGTAAAGCATAGAAACAAAGTATGGCAAAGGCTTGTCTAGTTCAATAATCAAGGTGTTATCATCTTTTGCCTTAACCCCAAGCTGCTCTGCTGCTTGGGTGCCCGCGATGATAGCTTTGGCATTTTTAATGGTGGCTTTTTCGAAATACCAAGAATAGGGTGAAGCGGTTGCTGGATTAACAGCGCGCTTAAACGCATATTCAAAATCGTGTGCGGTTACTGGGTCTCCATTTGACCATTTTGCGCCTTGGCGCATGTGGAAAATGTACGTTTTATTATCTGCTGTTTCCCAACTTTCAGCAGCGGCGGGCAGGGTTTCACCATTAGGGCCTGAAGTGACTAAGCCTTCAAATAAATCACGTAACACGTTAGCCTCAGGCACACCTTCTGCTTTATGTGGATCAAGAGTCGCGACTTCTGCGCCATTGCCTTTTACCAGTTCTTGTACGGCTGCGAGTTCAGTTCCTGCTGGTACATCGGCTGCGAGTGCTTGAGAGCTTAAGGCGAATGCTGTTATCACTGAAAATGCGATGAGGGACTGTTTCCGTTTCATGATTATCTCCATATGCTTAGGTTTTTAAGCAATTATTGATATTTGTAAAAATATTATAGGTGATTGCTTAAAATGAATAATTATCTAGTTATGATTGTTTTTGAAAGGTAAATATAGTGATAAACCCTTTCTTTGTAAGTCAATTTACAAAGCATATGGGGTGGAACACAAATATTATTAGAATAAATGATAGCTTGAATGATCAGGATCAAGCTGGCATTGGCGGGGTAATAGCCCCTAGTCGTGGTTAAAGAGTTGGTAAGTGGTTACTAATTAAGGATATGATATTTAATCTAAATTTTGTTTGTAGTAAGAATTTTTTTGTCGCTTAACCGGAAAATATAATGCTGAATTAGGTGGTTTTGCTGACAATTACTTTTATAAATTATTATTCTCTTTGTGATCTCTACTCAATTGGTTTAAGGCATTTTCCTGCGAGCTCTAGTCAGAATGCGAGTTGTTAAGTAAACAGATGTAACGCTCTAAAATTAACTCAATGTCCTGCATCTAGTCGTCTTTGTTAAATAACTATGCTGCTGTGCTCTATAGGTTTAATCGAATTATTGTTGTGCTTTCGGTGGTCGTAATGAAGGCGATTTTTATTAAAATCACCTTGCTTAAGAGCCGACCGGTAGCAAAATATTGGCATAATTTAAGTCGATATTGGTGGCTTAGGCTATGACACTTGAGATAGTGATACAGGGTCGGTTGGTTTTGAGCCTGGTATGCAGTTTATGTATGCCCTGAATTCACCTTGACTGCTGCACCTGCTTCCTTCACTAGTCTGCAGCAATGGAAAGATAACTGCAGTCCAGCGCAAGAGCGCAGTAGTGTCATATCTGGAGAGCTATTTGTGTGGTACGCCAAAGGCTCAACTCGAAGCTCTGATTAAGTAGATAAAAAGCTATATCACCAATATTGATTTGCCTTAATGGCAGAATAATTCCCAAACCCGTTCTTTTTGAGTCAAAAACCGCCTGAGTCATAGGCGGTTTTTACTTATTTGTCTGGGCGGGAGTGACCTCCCTAAGTTGCGTTTTACTAAGAGGATTTAAATGTTTCCCCAATTTAAAATTGGCCATTGCGTGCGCCGGGCATGCTCGGTTAGTTGTTGGCAAGGGTTGACTAAATAGGTTTGATCAGCGTATTCGCACAAGGGTAAATCATTAATCGAGTCGGTAAAGAAATGCACTTCGCCATGGTGTTCCGGCCTGTTGGCTAGCCATTCTTTGATGCGCGTCACTTTGCCTTCTCTGAAACTGGGGATCCCTTGAATTTCGTGGGTATACCTTTGATTGACCACTTTTAGTTCAATACCCATGGCTTGAGAGATACCAATTTCTTGTGCCACCGCCTGCACGATAAAATCGACCGAGGCGGAAATAATTAAGGTGGCGATATTATCGCGGTGCAAATTTTCAATCAGACGCTGAGCCTCGGGGTAGAGCTTAGGCAGCACCCTTTCCTGTACACAGCGCTCGGCAAGCTGATGAACTTGCGCCACGGGCACATCTTTTAATGGCACCATGACAAATTCAAGGTATTGCGCCATATCAAGCGTGCCATTAGCGTATTGACTCATCAGGGCGCGATCGTTGGCGACAAAGTCGGGATCAGTAGCAATGCCGTTATCGGCCAAAAACTCACTCCAAATCATGGCGCAGTCACCATTGATTAAGGTGTCGTCTAAATCAAATACATAGAGTGGCTGAGTCATTTTAGGCGCTCACTGGTTGAATTTCATTAAGGTTAAACAGTAGCTCAAGTTGACTGCCGTTGGCGAGCAATCGCTCTGAAGATCGATTGAGTAAGTCGACTGACAACTCACAATCGTGTACTTCAACTTGATAACGAATAACATTACCCAGTAATTGATGCTGCTTGATCACCCCAAGTTGTGGTGAAGAGATATGGGGCTCGTAGTGGCGACCGGCTTCTTTCACGTAAATGGATTCTGGGCGAATGGCGACCTTATGAGGCGTGTCTAAATTGAACAATTGCTTAGCCGCACTGGCTGACACTAGATTAGTGTTACCCATAAATTGCGCGACAAACTCATTAGCAGGTTGCGTGTAGATTTGCTCTGGTGAGCCTTGTTGCACAATTTTCCCTTGATTCATCAAAAAGATCCGGTCCGATAGGATCATCGCTTCTTCTTGATCGTGAGTGACAAATATTGTGGTGAGGTTGAGCTCGGTTTGAATGTCTCTAATTTGTTGGCGTAAATGCTTACGAATTTTCGCGTCGAGTGCTGATAATGGCTCATCAAGTAATAAAATACGTGGTTTAACCACTAAGGCGCGCGCTAAGGCAACACGCTGGCGCTGGCCACCGGAAAGTTGGTGTGGGTAGTGTTTTTCTTTGCCTTTTAATGCCACTAACTCAATAACCTGCTGCACTTGGCTTTGTATTTCTTGCAGCCCCATGCCTTTCATTTTCAAGCCAAAAGCAATGTTTTCGGCGGTGGTCATATTGGGAAACAAGGCATAAGACTGAAACACCATGCCAATGCCACGCAGCTGCGGCGAATGATGGGTAATGTTTTCACCATTCACCCAAATTTCGCCGCCGTCAACCGGATTTAGCCCGGCCAAGCTGCGCAGCAAGGTGGATTTACCACAGCCACTGGGGCCTAGTAGGGTAACAAACTCGCCTTGCTCGATAGTGAAATGGATATCGTTAAATACGGTATTGTCAGCAAAGTGTTTGGTGAGTTGGGTAACGTTTACGTAGCTCATAGTATTAGGCTCATTCTGAAATGGCGGCTGGTTTGGCGCTGAATCGACTGGCCAACCAAGTGAGAAGAAATACAAACAAGAAATAGGTCATGACTAACGCAGAAGTAAAGTGACCACTGGTTTGACGCATGTTGTATAAGTAAATTTGTAAGGTTTCATAGCGCGTGCCTACCAGTAGGTTGGCAAACACAAACTCGCCGAGTAAAAAAGAGAAGGACAAAAACAGCGAAGCCAATAAGCCTTTTTTAAGGTTCGGCAGTACGATCAACCAAAATGCCTGAAATGTGCTGGCGCCCAGTAAGTGAGCCGCGTCCATTAAATCGTTTAAATGAATAGCACTAAAGCTATTGGCTATCGCGCGATACATAAAGGGCAGGGCAATCGTGAAGTAAGTGCCAATTAAGATCCAAGGCGTGCCGACAATCGGCCAAGCGCTGTCTGCATATAGTTGTAATAACCCCACTGACGACACCACAGGCGGCACAGCAAAGGGCAGCAAAATGAGCAGGTTCATGAGTTTGTCGAGTTTAGGAAAGTAGTAAAACACGACAAAAATGGCAGGGATCACCAAAATAGCACTGAGCGCGAGTGAGGCACTGCAAATTAATAGCGAGCGACCAAACGCGGCTAAAAAGCGTGGATCACTGAGTAATTGGCCATACCAGTTAAAGGTGAACCCATCAGGTAAAATTGTCGCGCCCCAGCTTGATGAAAGGGAATAGACTAAGGTAGCCAAGATAGGCAGTAACATCACGCCGACAATACCGTACACCACGGTTTTATGCCAAATAGCACTGTGATTAGAGTTAACGTTAGCTTTTGGCATGGTAGCTCCTTGCGATTAACCATTGGTTAATAAGGGTAAAAGAAAAAGCGAGGAGCGGCAGTACCGTCACGCCTACCGTGTCGATGCCATAAACCACGGTTTTATGCCACCAAATAGCACTGTGATTAGAATTAACGTTAGCTTTTGGCATGGTAACTCCTTGCGATTAGCCATTGGTTAATAAGGGTAATGAAGGCGAGGATTAACATCAGTACCACGGATATGGCGGCAGCTAAATTCGGCTCAAGAAATAAATCACCTGATACCAAGCTGGCGATGCGCACGGTGACCACGTTGTAATTACCTGATGTTAGCGCGTAAACACTGGCATAAGCGCCAATGGCATTGGCAATTAATATGATCAAGGTACCTAGCAAAGCAGGAGATAGTACGGGCAGTGCGACGCGGCGCCAATATTGCCAGCTGCTTGCGCCAAGTAATGCGGCGGCGTCTTGCCAATCGTCCTTTAGGGCATCAAATGCGGGGTATAGCAGTAGCACTGCCAGTGGTATTTGAAAATACACATACATGGCCAGCAGGCCCCATTGTCCATACAGGTTAAAGCTATCAATCAAGCCATATTGTTTTAATAACAGAGTCAGTGCGCCATTGACTCCCAGAATAATGATAAAGGCGAAGGCCAGTGGCACGCCGGCAAAGTTACTACTCATATTGGTAAAGGCGATCACGCCATCGCGTATTTTGCTGTTGATTCGGCGCAGTGACGACACCAGTAACACCGCGATGGCTAGGCCAATTACGCTCGACCATGTCGCTAACCACAAACTGTTGCGAAAGCCTTGTTGAATAAAAGATGAATTAAAGATTTCGTGGTAATGATCCAGCGACCAACTTTGCTCTACTAAAAAGCTGTTCACTACCACCCACAACATAGGGGCAAGTTGGAATAGGTAAAAGAACACCGCAAAAGGCAGTAAACATAAGCCGGGTTTGAGCAGCTTAAGCCATTTAACTTTAGTTTGTTGGCGTAATCGGGGTTGAGTATTAATGACGCAGCTAGTCATAACGCAAGCTCTCTTTTGGGTAAGGTTTTTGATGGTCAAGGCCGAGTAACTCGCAGCATAAACCGCAAATATCGGTTTGCTTGATATGTGCGCCGTGGTGAGCAAATGCTGAGCCGATCATAAATAAGGGCACTTCGCGCTCTTCGGGGAGTGTTCCGCCGTGGCTGCGGTCATTGTTCATGCCGTGATCACTGGTAACCAGTACTTGATAGCCATCTGCTAGCCAAAGATCAATAAAGTGCGACAACAGTACATCGGCATGGCGTGCACTGTTGCGATATTGCGACGAGTCTAAACCAAATTTGTGGCCGGCATCGTCGATATTCATCGGGTGGATCAACAAAAAGTTTGGCTGATGGCTAAGGCGTAACTGTTCGGCATCTAAAAATACCGCTTCATCAGGGTAATGATCCCATTGGTAAAAGCAGCCGTGTTGGATATTGAGAGTTTCGTCTTGGGTAAAGCGATCGCGAACGGCTTGATAAGGTGCGCGATTGTATAACTCACTGACCCAATGATAGGCCGCTGCGGCAGTGCGCAGGCCTTGGTTTTTAGCCAAACTGAATATGGAGTCGTGTTTAGAGCGTCGAACGATATGATTGCTGACAATGCCGCTGTCAATGGGGCGCACCCCAGTTAACAAGCATTCATATAGTGGCCGTGAGAGTGACGGCAATTCACTTTGAATGGGTGATAGACTAGCGCGCTGTTGCTCAATTAAGCCATTCAAATAACCCATGCAATCATGAGCGACTTGGTAATTGAGTCCATCAAGCACCACTAAGATCACTTTATTGTTCATCTTGTTGTTCATAATTGCTTTCTACTGCTGACGATGTGGCTGATGACAAATTCAATTAAGCCGTTTAAATAGCCAATAATACAATCATGAGCGACTTGGTAATTGAGTCCATCAAGCACGACTAAGATCACTTTATTGCTAATATTATTGTTCATATTGTTATTCATAATTGCATTTCTAATGCGGGCGATGTGACTGATGACGAATGTGTAAAAACAAAAAATTGGCTGCGAGCTGATTGAGCTGCGCAGCCTAGCGTTAGCTGATGGTCACCTTATTGCTGGTGGATCAACACGCTTTCTTGCCATTGACGTGGCAGTTTACGCGCTGACTTTTCCCATGCGCTGAAATCAGATACCGGGTGGACATTGGTGTATTGATTGCTGGCAATTAATTTGTCTTGGATTTCTTTCGGTAAGGTGACATTGTTGCGGATTGGGCGAGCGTAACCTTGAGCGAGGTTAATTTGACCTTGGTCGCTGAAAATGTATTCGCGCGCAAGCTTCGCTGCGTTCGGATTTTTCGCGTATTTATTGATGATAGTGGTGTAACCAGAGATCACTGAGCCATCTTGTGGGATGGTCACGCTAAAGCGGCTGCGGTCAATTTGGTCGCGGTAGTTTAGGGCATTAAAGTCCCATAATACTGCCACTTCTACTTCGCCTTTTTCTAAGTTAGCAATACTTGGGTCGGTGTAAGATAAGCGCCCTTGCTTGGCTAGCTTGGCAAAAAAATCGATAGCAGGATCAAGGTTTGTTTCGTCACCGCCATTGGCAAAAGCAGCCGCTAATACTGCATTGTTAGCTTGCGCAGCAACGCCAACATCACCAATACTGATTTTGTACTTACCAGTTAGTAAGTCGTTCCAAGTGGTTGGCGCTTTTTCGACTAAATTATTATTAGTGATGAAAGAGATGGTGCCAGTGTAAGCCAGTGCCCAGTGGCCATCTTGGTCTTTAGCCCAATCAGGAATCTCGTCCCAAGTACTAGGCTTGTAAGCTTGGGTGACGCCTTTTTTCACTGCGACGCGAGCAAATGCAAAGCCTACATCACCGATATCTGCCGTAGCATTATTTTTTTCGGCTTCGAATTTGGCAATTTCTTGCGCAGAGCTCATATCCGTATCTTGATGCTTAATTGCGTGCATTGCTTCAAGATCGCGCCAAGTGTCTTTCCAGTTCGCCCAGCTGTCAGGCATACCAACGCTGTAAAGTTGCCCTTCTTGTTGTGCTGCTTTGATTAACGCTTCAATTTTTGTATTACTGTCAGCGAATACCGATGTAGATAAAGTGGCCGCCAATAGGGTGGCGCCCGTTAGCAAGGTTTTCATTGTTACATCCTTCTGGACTAGGTCAGTGAGTTCAAAGTTATGCTAAGCATCCAATATGAAAATTTGGTGTAATAAAGTTGACAGTTAGGGTGTTTTTTTATGTCATTTTTATTGCGCTAGTGTGGTTGTTTACAAAGACCATTGTTGTCATTAATTTGTTATCTTAGTGAGTTAGGTTGTCATTTTTGTTTGTTAGATTGGAATAGACCAAACGTGACTTCGATAAATGTTTCTTACTCTCGGAGTGAGAAGACAGATTCCATGCCAGTGACTCAGCTGAGTAAAATAAAGGGATCTTTACGTGAACAAATTACCGCTGGAGAATTAACCGCTCAGCATAAATTGCCTTCGGAGCGAGCGTTAAGCGAATTGTTTTCAACTACCCGGATCACAGTGAAAGACGCCTTAGTCGCCCTTGAAACGGAAGGGGTTATTTATCGAGAAGAACGCCGCGGCTGGTTTGTCTCGCCACCTCGCATTCAATACAACCCGCTTTCGCGTAGTCATTTTCATCAAATGATCCAGCAGCAAAATCGTATTGCGCAAACCCAATTGCTATCAGTACGCAGTGTGATGGCGTCGCAACAATATGCGGTAGCCCTAGAGGTGGATAGGTTAACGCCGATCCATATTGTTGAGCGACTACGCTCAATCGATGGTCGGGCGGTATTGTTTGTGGAAAACTGCTTAATTGCGCGATTATTTCCTGATGTGTTAGAGCAAGACTTGACGGGCTCGCTCACTTATTTATACCAAGAAAAATTCAATTATGTGACTACGCGTTCGCGCTTTGATGTCGTGCCCAGCGCCGCCCCTAGCCATGTTGCTAAGGCGCTTAATTTAGCGGCGGGGCAGCAAGTGCTGAAAATATGCCGAGTGAATTATAAACAAGATGGCGAGCTAATGGATTGTGAGTTTGAATATTGGCGTCCCGATGCGGTGCAAATTTCAATAGATAGCCACGGTTAACGCGTCCCCTTTAAATAGGCTTGTCGTAGTGGTTCATCAAATTTTTCAATAGCGTAGCGCAGCATAGTGCGCGGCATGTTTGTGTAGTGCTGATCTAAAAAAGCTAGCTCAGTTGCTAAATCGCGCTTACCGATTTCACGCAGCATCCAGCCGATGGCTTTATGCATTAAATCATGGGGATGTTGCAATAAGTGCGCGGCTAGGTCTAAGGTGAGCTGATATCGACCTTGTTTGATAAAAGCAAAGCTGCTCATCACGGCAATACGCTGTGACCAAAGCTGCTCACTGTTAGCCAGCGTCCAAAGTAATTGCGTATCTTTATCTAATAGCCAAGTGCCGAGTAAATAGGGCGCTGAGCCATCAACTAGATCCCAGTTATTAACTCCAGCCAAATGCGTTAAATAGAAATCGATGATGGCGTGTTGTGTATCAGTATCGCCTTTTTCAAATTGTAACCGCAGGATGAATAGGGCTAATAAACGTTGCTCATGGATGGGAGACGTAATAAGTATTTCAACTTTATTTAAAGGTAGCTGACGATACTTTTTAGCTAATTGGCGCAGTGGTGGTACGCGAATGCCCCAAAACTGGTCGCCTTCCCCATACCCGCCAGGGAATGCTTTAAAGAACTGCGGAAAAAATGCAGCTTTATCTGGCTCAATATGTTGTTTTAGTTCATTTAATAATACTTTCATTTTACGCCTATCATTCGCACTATTTTGGAGACTTAATATTATTGTGGTTGAATCTGAGTTTGACCACGGTTTGATTATTATTTTTATTATTTGTTGTTTGTTTGTTAATCTTGATCTTAGTTGTCTCGTTACTTGTTACAAGCTCTAAATGGCGAATGAAATGAGCGGATACTGGTGGACATTTCTGACAGTTCAATTATGTAAAGAGCAGTAGCGAGTGATTTTTTCTCATTCCCTCTTTTATGAGTGACATAAAATAATAGATAAGGACTCGCTATGCCAGTTCCACTAAAACCCATACCCAGCAGCTTTCGATATTGTTTAAATATGATGCTCGCTACTTGGTTTTATCTAGCTTCATTTCAAGTGCTAGCTATTGATTGGCCGCAAGACATTAGCGCCGATGAAGGCACGATTGTTGTGTACCAGCCTCAACCGGAAACCTTGACCGGTAATGTGTTACAAGGCCGTGCGGCCATGTCGCTGGAGCTAAATAGTAGTGATGAGCCGATTTTTGGTGCATTTTGGTTTACGGCAAAAATCGACACCGATAGTGACAATGATTTAGCGAACATTCGTGACGTTGAGGTAACGAAGGTCAGCTGGCCTGACTCTCAAGAGAAAGATGAAGCTCGCTTTAGCCAAATTGTTGAGCAATCTGTGGCGCAATCTCAGTTTGACATTTCTTTGTCACGCTTATCGGCCAGCTTGCAAGATGCTGAGCAAGTGAAGAGCAGCTTAGAGCAAATTAAAAATGATGCGCCCAATATTATTTTTAAAGAGCAATTAGCGGTGCTATTGGTGTATGACGGTGAACCTAAGTTTACGCCAATTGAAAATACGTCTTACGAGCGAGTGGTTAATACGCCATTTGCTGTGGCTAAAGATAAATCCAGCAATAAAGTTTATTTGAGTAGCGGTGCCCTTTGGTACGAGGCAGATAATGCATTAGGCCCTTGGCAGCAAACGACCAATCCGCCAGCTGATTTAGTGAAATTAGCGCCTAAATCAGATGAAGCGCCGCCAGTCACTGTACCTGAAATTATTGCGGTTACGTCACCTACCGAGTTGGTCGCAACGCAAGGAAAACCCGATTGGCAAAGCCTTGTGGGTGGTGAATTACTTTACGTGAAAAACACTGAAACAGCTTGGCTGCGAGAGCTTAGTGAAGGGCAGATGTATGTTTTGCTTTCTGGGCGTTGGTATCGCGCTAAATCCAAGGAAGGCCCGTGGACCTTTGTTAGAGCGGATCAATTGCCGAAAAGCTTTCAATCTATTCCTCCTGATTCTGATATTGGCGGCTTACGTGTGTCGGTAGCGGGGACGGAAGAAGCTGATCAAGCTGTGCTTGAAGCACAAGTGCCACAAACCGCAGCGATAAAACGTGCCGATACCACACTAACCGTTGAATACGATGGCAAGCCAAAGTTTGAAGCGATCAAGGGTACTAACGTGGCTTATGCGGTTAACACTGGCGCGCAAGTACTTAAAATTAAAAACCGTTATTACGCGGTTGATAATGGTGTTTGGTTTGTTGCTGATACTGCAACTGGGCCTTGGCAAGTTGCCGATGATATTCCTAATGAGGAAATCGCTCAAATACCACCTAGCTCCCCCGTTTATAACACTACTTATGTGCAAATCTACGACTCCACGCCTGATATTGTGTATGTTGGCTATACCCCTGGCTATCTCTGGTCATTCCCTTATTACGGAGTGCCAGTTTATGGTAGTGGCTGGTACTACCAACCTCACTGGGGAGGAATGTATTACCCAAGACCGCCTACTTGGGGGTTCCATGTCGGTTATAATCCTTGGACAGGCTGGAATTTTGGCGTCACTTGGAGCCGTGGTTTCTTTAGCTTTGGTGCCAGTTGGAGTGCCGGTTGGGGTAATCACTATAGCCCTTGGGGATGTTGTGGTGGCTGGTATGGCGGAGGATATCGTCGTCCACCAGTGGTAATTAATACTGGTAATATTAACATCGGCAATAATATTAATATTGGTAACCGGACTAAAATTAGTAATACGATTGCTAAGGATAAACGCTTTACAAAAAATCGGATTGGCCAAACTAACTTGTACAATCGTGATGCAAACCGAGTGCGCAATGCTGCACCGGCACAAGTTAGTCGTGACTTGAAAAAAGCCCGAGCGAACCGCAGTCGTGAAAATAACGTATTTGCTGATGCCAACGGAAATATAGCCCGGGTGAAGGATAATAAGTGGCAAGATCGTACTAATGGTAGCTGGAAAGAACAGGCGAAAGATTTCGATAAATCTAAATTAGAGAACGTGCAAAAACCGGTGTTAAACGATGCACAAAAATCTAAGCTAGATAATATTGAAAAGCCTCAGCTAAGTAGTGAGCAAAAGGCAAAACTTGATAATCTGCAAAAAACGCAACTGAGTAACGAGCAAAAAATGCAGGTTAAGCAAAAAGTACAGCAACATGATGTGATTGCGCCAGCTGTGCGTGACAAGGTGCAGAATCGAGCACAAACCCGTCCCGCAGTAAATAAGCGCCCAGCGGTTAACCATCAAAGCATGCAACGTGCTAATCGTGCGCGCCAGCAAGGTGTTCATCGAGAAAGGATCCGCCGTCGCCAGTAACCGCCGATATTGAATAAACAAAAACGCCGCTAGAGACAGCGGCGTTTTTTATAGTCTATTACATCTTATTTTTATGGCATCTTAGTTTCATCATTTTTGCTCTCTTTACTGCTTTTCTGACCCAAAATATGTATCTTAGTGTTCTATCAACTCATTGTGTATTTTTTATCTCAAACATATATTTATTTGGAGTGTAACCATGACTATCTCTTCTCATATTGAACGTTTTTATGATTTGCCAATTGAGCCGTTTGACGCCGACAAAGGGGTGCAAAATGCAAATGCTGCGATACGCCTTGAAGTAGATTACGATGCCGCGGAAGATGGCGCTGAAATGATTGATGTACTAGCGCGTTTGATTAACGATCCAAAAGTGAATCAAATCCAAGCTTTGATACTTGGCTGTTGGGAAGAGGCTTATGAAAATGATGCTGGTATATACGTGGACTTTTTGGTTGAGCACGCCGCGGCTTTAAGTGGCTTAAAGGCCATCTTTATTGGTGAAATGACTTATGAAGAAAATGAAATATCCTGGATTAACCAAGGTAACTACAGCCGCTTTTGGGCGGCATTCCCAGCGCTTGAACATTTGCAAATTCGTGGCGCAGAAGGATTAGAATTAGGTGACATCGCCCATTCAAACTTAAAAACCTTGATCATTGAAAGTGGTGGTTTAGGCAGTGATGTGATCGCTGCCGTGGCTAATGCGAAGCTACCCGCACTGGAAACGTTAGGTTTATGGCTCGGTGATGAAAGCTATGGTTGGGATGGTGATATCAGCACGGTGACGCCGCTGATATCGCAACAACTTTTTCCTAAGCTAACCAGTCTTGCATTAAAAAATAGTGAAATTCAAAATGAAATAGTGGCTGAGTTAGTTAAGAGTGACTTATTAGGCCAATTAACCGACATCGACTTGTCGATGGGGATCATGCTCGATGCTGGCGCTGAGCTATTGATAGCGAATCAAGGCTTATTGGCAGGTAAAAAAATAGACGTGTCGGAAAACTTCCTCTCTGCTGAAGTGGTTGAAAAGCTGTTGGCTTCAGGCTTGGATATTCAAGTTAATGATCAAAAAGAAGCTGACGATGATGGTGACGGTGATGTTTACCGCTACGTGTCTGTTGCTGAATAATGTCAACGGCTAAACCACTTTGGATATTAATTTGTAATCCAGAGAACCGTAGGCAGCATTTGTTTCAACAAGCGCTGCCTAACGATGCCGATTATTTGCTGTTAAGCTATTTGGAATTATTACAAACGCCTCATTTACCTTTATTTTTATCGCAGCGATTAAGGTCTTTTTTGGGACGGCCATGGTTGGTGAAAATCGACTCAGCGGGGGAAAATTTCGCGGTTGAAAAGGCGTTATTACAGCGCATTAATCCCAATCAATTTGCTCAACTTGCCAACGACAAGGGGCGTTTTCATCATGTTGATAAGTGGTTTTTAGGTTTTAAAAGCTTACTGACTGAAGTTGCCCATGCCATTGAGCAAATAGCGGATGATGTGAATTCGCGATTACAATATCTGAACTCCCCTCGGGCTATTTTAGCGATGGCGGATAAATGGGAGTGCCAGCAGTATTTACGTCAGCATCAGGTGCCGACGCCTTTGTTGTTTGAGCCAATCAATAACTTACCTGAATTGGTGCAACAAATGCGACAGCGGCGCTGCTATCAAGTGTTTGTAAAAAGCCGTTATGGCTCTTCAGCGTCAGGAGTCATGGCATTAAGGCTAAACCCGAAAACAGGTGATTTAATTGCTAAAACCAGTTTAGAGCGGGTGGTTGATGGTGTTCACTCTCACTTTTATAACTCCCTTAAGGTAAAAACGTATCGCGAGCCAGAACAAATTGCCGAGCTTTTGCAGCAAATTGTTTTGCAGCAAGCTTATGTCGAGGCTTGGGTTCCTAAGCCGCAAATTAATGGGCGCCAGTTTGATTTACGTATCTTGTTGCTTAATGGTAAGGCGGGGCATTACGTGACACGTACCAGCTTAACTCCGATGACTAATTTGCATTTAGGCAATCAACGCGGTGACATATTGGCCCATCATGATGGTGAGCGCATGTTACAGCAAGCATTTGCAGTGGCCGAACAAGCGGCAAGTATTTTTCCTGAAGCGGGTTGCATTGGCGCAGATGTGATTTGTGGTAAGTCGAAGGCGAGGGTGGTTGAAATAAATGGATTTGGTGATTTACTCCCTCGCGTGAGTTATCAAGGGCTCAGTAGTTATCAGGCGCAAGTGAAGGCAATGCAATGTTATTAATTTTTGATTTAGACAATACGCTAATTGATCGTGATAGCGCATTTCAGCAATGCTTAACCGAACTATTTACGACCTTGGGTATTACGCTGGATGAGTCACAGTGGCAAGGAATGTTGCAGCAAGATAATTCGGGTCGCACGCCGCGCGCTGAATTTTGTCAGTATTTGATGGACACTTTTCCAGACTTGCCACAGCAATACGAACAACTTTGGCGTTACTTTGAAATGCTACCCCAATACATCCAGCCAGACTCATCCCTTCAGTCATTATTGGCTTCATTGGGGCAACGCCACTCCTTACATTTGTTAACTAATGGCTCAAGCTTGATGCAACGGGAAAAAATAGCCCAAGCACAGCTAGCGCCTTATTTTAGCAAAATATTTGTTTCGGCTGAGGTGGGCTTACATAAACCCGATCCTGAGGTGTTTCGTCAATGTATGGCTGGTTTTCATGCTCGTGATTGCGTGATGATTGGTGATGATTTTGCGCGGGATATGATCCCAGCGAAAAAATTAGGAATGAAAACTGTGTGGGTTAATGCAGCAGGGCAGGGTGAATCAGATATCGTCGATTATCACCTCTCCCATGTCCTTCAACTAGCAGAGGTGTTTAAGTGATGTACAGTCGCCGTCACGAACAAACGAGTCAGGTAGATGAACCAACGTCATTGAACATGAATCAGATTGTGGGCAGCCACGATATTGTGTTGTTGACCTTAGATACCTTGCGCTTTGATGTGGCGCAAACGTTATTAACTCAAGGCGATCTGCCAGTGTTAGGCCAGTTTATTAGCGCATGGCAACCTAGGCACAGTCCTGGCAGCTTCACTTACGCGGCTCATCACGCTATTTTTAGTGGTTTTTTTCCTACCCCGATAGATGATCCTCTGGCACCAAGGTTAATGGCGGTAGATTTTCACGGTAGCCGCTCTATTGATAAAAACACACAAGTGTTTCAGCAGGCGACAATCGTGGAAGGTTTAGCCGAGCAAGGTTATCAAACGTTGTGCATTGGCGGCGTTGGCTTTTTTAATAAATTGACGCCCCTTGGTCAAACCTTGCCGAATTTGTTTCAGCATAGCTATTGGTCGGAGCAAACAGGAGTAACGGCACCTGACTCAACCGAGCGGCAAATTGATCAAGCCATACATTTGCTCGAACAAGCGCCCGTGGCACAAAAGGCGTTTTTATTCATTAACATTTCGGCGATTCATCAGCCTAATTATTTTTACAGTGCTTGGCATCTTGAACAAGGCTGCAAGGAGGATGATCTGCGCTCTCATGGCGCAGCTTTGTGTTATGTTGATAGCCAGTTACAACGGCTGTTTGATTATTTTAAATCGCGCCGCGACACCTTATTTATATTGTGCTCAGATCACGGTACCTGCTATGGCGAGCAGGGCTATAGCGGCCACCGGCTCGCTCATGAAACTGTATGGACTGTACCTTATGCGCAGTTTATTCAGCGCGCCGCGCAATAAGTATTTTTATTGGGATTATTCCCACGCATTTTATAGGCTTTGAGATTTATGAAGAGTAACCCTGTAACGGCGCAGCCAAGTAGTGCAGCGGCAACTGATTTAGCCCAAATATTAGATGGCCCCGTTTATCAAGCTTATGCCTATTCTTATCCCCATAAAACGGCATATCGCCCGTTTGAAGAGCGGGTGGCGTTAGCTCCTTTATGGCAACAAGAGAAATTAGATGCGCTATTTTTATATGTGCACATTCCTTTTTGTAGTATGCGTTGCGGCTTTTGTAACTTGTTTACCTTAGTTAAGCCTGAAAAAACCTTACCCGATTTATACCTAGATGCGCTTGAGCGGCAAATTAAAGCGTTAACGCCGGTAATAGAGCAAGCGCAGTTTGCTCGCTATGCCATCGGCGGCGGCACGCCAACTTTTTTAACTGAATTACAGTTAGCGCGTTTATTTGATTTAACCGACTTTGCTGGGATGCAGGCCAATACTCCCATTGGGATAGAGACTTCACCTGAAACCATTACGGCGGGTAAAATTCAGCTGCTAACAGAGCGTAACGTTAGCCGTATTAGTATGGGGATCCAATCATTCACTGATCTGGAAGTGAAAAACTTAGCGCGTAAGCAAAATAAGCAAGAGGTGTTTAAGGCGATTGAAACAATACGTCAGTACAGTCAGGCGGATTTGAACCTTGATTTGATCTATGGCATTGCTGGACAAACGGTGAGCTCTTGGCTGCATTCCCTTGAGCAAGCGTTGCAATTTAATCCTGAAGAGCTTTATTTGTATCCGTTATACGTAAGAGAAGCAACGGGCCTTGGCAAGGTGAAGCAGCAAGCGCGTTTTACGCCGGACTTGGCTGATACGGATATGCTGGCTTTGTATCGAACTGGGCGTGACTTTTTGCTCGCTCATGGCTATCAACAAGTGTCGATGCGCATGTTTAGACGTGCCGATCTGACTGAGTTAGATCTGCCTCATTACTCTTGCCAAGAAGACGGCATGCTAGGGTTGGGAGCCGGTGCTCGCTCATATACTCAAACCTTACACTATTCATCGGAATATGCCGTTGGGCGCCATGGCGTTAAAGATATTATTGGGCATTTTACTCAGCAAACCGAGGCAGACTTTAGCCATGCTCACTACGGCATTAAGTTAACGCTTGATGAACGTAAGCGTCGCTTTGTGATGCAATCGTTATTGATTGCTGATGGGTTAAACCTAAGGGAATATGAGCAACGTTTTAAGCGCAGTGCCTTGGTTGATTTTCCAGCATTAACGACATTAATTAATGCTGGCTTAGTGCAGCAGGCTGGGGCATTACTATTGCTTACCGTGGCGGGGTTTGAGCGAGCTGATAGCATTGGCCCTTGGTTTGCTTCACAACAAGTAAAACAAGCCATGAGCGAGTATCAATTGCAATGAGGCTAGATATTACCTATCGCGGCCCGTTAGCCAGTTGCAATTACGATTGTGACTACTGTCCTTTTGCCAAAACGTTTGATGACGCCGCTACTCGGGCGAAAGACAAGTTGGCAATTGAGCGGTTTGTTGCTTGGGTTAGTTCGCGACAAGCTAAGGATAGTTTTAGGCTATTATTTACCCCCTGGGGGGAGGCATTAGTACGCAGTTGGTATCGTCAAGCCTTGGTGACACTGTCGCATCTGGAACATGTTGAAAAAGTAGTGATTCAAACCAATATGAGCGTGGCGATAGATTGGTTAAAGCAGGCTAACCTGAACAAGTTAGCCTTGTGGATCACCTATCACCCTAGTGAAATTAGCTTGGCTGATTTTGTCATGAAAACCCAACAACTTGATCGGTTAGGGGTGAGTTATAGTGTCGGTATAGTTGGCACTAAAGAAAATATACCTAAGGCTAAAGCGCTGCGCGAACAACTGCATCCAGAAGTGTATTTATGGGTGAATGCTTTTAAAGATCAGCTCGATTATTATCTGCCAGATGAACGTGATTTTTATGCCCAGTTGGATCCTTGGTTTCATCTTAATCAGCAAAATTATCCCAGTTTAAATCGTGAATGTCGTGCCAGTGTGACCAGCTTATCCATGGATGGTGAAGGCTATATTCAGCCGTGCCATTTTGTTAAGCAAAGTTTGGGTAATGTTTACCAACAAGAGTTGCATAGTTTATTGAATCAACATTACTTATGTCCGAATCAAAGCTGTGATTGTTACATTGGCTATCGCCACTTGCCGCACCTGAAGCTAGAAAAAGTATACGGCGACGGGTTGTTGGAGCGGATACCAATAAAGGGATAACCACTACTAAAATTATTCTTTGGGAAGGGCGCGAGGTTAGCGTCTTGTTTATTGAAGTATAAAACCAGCGTAGTAAGTAAAATTTTAGCATCCCAGTTAAGCCAAATAAGCATCAAGGTTGATGCTTATTTGTTTGAAAAGGCTGCTAACTCTTCCATTACGCGGCGCTTTATTTCGAGTTGTTGCTCTGCGGCTAAGCCGTAACGTTTACCAAGCTGCTCATAATCTTCTGCGCTAAGAGAAACCGTTAAGCGCGGACGTTTCGGTTTGCGGGTGACGGGTAAATCTAATATATGGCGAATTTGATCTGATGGGCTAATGCCTTCATCTAACGCACTTTTACGGATGCTGTATTGCACTTTTTCATCCATATCAAAAGCCACTTGTACGGCTTTGGCGGCTTTGGCTGATTTTGCCCATTTTTCGGGTAATTTTCTATCTGTCGTCATAATAATTAGTCTTTAGGCCAGAGTTCTGCGATGTCGGTTAAAGGACGTTTTATTGAAAGATATATGTCTGTGTCGCCATTTTCAAATACATATATTTCAATCCAGCGCTGCTCTTGCTCGCCAAACAAAGAAAAGTACTCAAATTGCCGGCCGTGAGATTGGTCTGTATAGGCGGGTGGTTTCGTGCCACGATAATCTTGCTGGTGGTAGTAGCCAACCGTAGCGAAGTCTTGTTGCACATAATTGTTGGCTAAAAAGGCTTGCCATGGGCTGGTTTGAGTTAGTGGCGTAAGACGTGCTTTGCCGGGCTCATCGAAAATTTCGGAAAAGGCATCCATATCAAATAAGGACTCAACATCCGCACGGCGTAATAGTGTGCTGAGAGTGATATGCTGCTGGTCTTTTTCGTCGATGAGTATAAATACCGGCTCGCGGGCTGCACCTTGGCAAATCAATTGCGCTTGCTGGCGATATTGAAACTCTTGGGTATGAACTTCGCGCACTTCAAATTGCTGGTTACGAAATGATTCAGCCAAACCAAAGCTATCACTCATTTTTAGTAAATCACCCACTTGCAGTTGGTGAGGGCGAATCAGTTCACGCCCTACTTTTTCAGCAGGCTTGCCAAATAATTTTTTAAAAATATTCATGTTGTCCTCGCGATCACGTCTGTGCGGCAATACCGCCTAGCATAAACAAAAACAGGCGGCCTAAGCCACCTGTTTTACCGGCTGGTATTATTAGCCTTTATTTTTGAGTCTTTCCAACACAGCGTTAGCGCTGCTTTGTTGCTGACCAATGCCGGCTTCTTTCAGCTTGTCTTTAAGTGACTGGTCACCAGACTCAGCTTGTAGTTGCTCCGCAGCCGCCAACTTGTCATCAAACATCGCTTGCTTTTGCTTAATGCGCTCAAGTGACTCTTTTGCACTTAGTAGGCTAGAGTTGCTTGAAGTAAAGCTGTCGGTGATGGCTGCAGTGGCTTTTTGCACACTGTCGGTGGTTTTCACCATGCTCAATTGACGTTGATAATCAGCCAATTGACGCTCGCTCTTCTTGATTAAATCTTTCAAGCGTAAAGCCGCTTTTTCATAGCTACTGTGAGATGTTGTTTGCTCTTGTAGCTCAACTTCAAGTTGTGCAATTTTTTCAGCCACTTCAAGCGCTAGCGCTTCGTTATTTTGGCTAAGCGCTTGTGCAACATAACCTTCATGCTCTTTAATTTCGCCTTTAACACGCTCTAGCTCACGGCTTGCTTGCATTTGTTTAGCCATGACTTCAGTTAAATCACGTTTTGCTTTGGTGAGGTGGTTTTCCGCATCACGAATTTCTTGTTCAAAAATACGCGTTGAGTTAGCGTCAATAATCTCTTCTCCAACCTCACGTGCGCCACCACGAACGGCAGTAATAATTTTCTTTAAAATACTCATTTGTCACTCCTTCAAGCGTTTATTTGAGGTAGTCAGCCATTTCGGTAATGACTTCCAAACTGTTATCACTCAGTACACTAACTTCATGTTCGATGTCAGCTAATGTTGAGTGCTCTGACAATGCTCCGAAGATCACATATTTGTGTTCAATTCGGGCGAAAGAAGAAAGCGGCATTGGAATATTCATTTCAAGCATGGCTTCCATCATTTCGGCTTTTTTACCTTCGATGACTTCGTCTTCGCCCCATAAGTAGGAAATGCAAAGAATTTGATCACCGGTTACTGATACGAACACCGGAATTTCTTCACGGCCTTGAATGTCCACTCGCAATACATCAACTTCGCCTGCGATGGGAACACAATCAAAAATTAATCCAGTATCAGACTGATCGGTTAATCCATTTAAGTATGTGGCTATCTTATGAATATTCATACGTCTCCTGTGTGACATAATATGTCTGATGAAGTTAACTTTAGAACGCTAGACATAATATGTCAAGCGTCTTGGTGAGTTTTTATTCAAATCAATAAATAATCAATTATGAGCTCACGCTAAAATATCTGTGCCGCTGTGTCAATTTAATTGATTTAACAGCAAATAGCTGGCGATATCTAGCTGAATTGGTAGAGTGAAGAGATTATGCCAAGGTGAAGAAGCAGAGAAGGATTATATGGATCATTTGACACAAGCCGCTGACAACCATCTACAACGTTTAGGAGAGTTGATTGACCTAAATACATTAACCTCGGAGCAAACCTCGCAACTTAGACAAGCCTTTGGCTTAAGCGACTTTATTGCTAGCAGTATTTATAAACAGCCGGAATTACTAGTAGAGTGTTTCGACGGTGGTTTATTCGAGCAAAATAGTCGCTGTGGCAGCATTGCAACGGAGTTAAGTGAACAGTTAGCGGCGTGTCAGGATGAAGCCAAGTTACATACCTTATTAAGGCAGTTTCGTCGTAAGCACATGTTGGTTATCGCTTGGAGAGAATTGCTGGGTAAATCTGATTTATCAGAAAGCTTAGAGCATACCTCTTGCTTAGCTGATGAGCTGATTAGTCAAAGTAGTTTATGGCTTTATAACAAGCAATGTAGCGAATTAGGCGAGCCTAGAAGTGAAGACGATGTGGTGCAGCCTTTTTATATTTTGGCGATGGGTAAGCTGGGTGGTAAGGAGTTAAATTTCTCTTCTGATATCGACCTGATTTTTACTTTTCCCGAGAATGGCGAAACTCATGGCGGTCGCCGAGAACTATCCAATCAGCAATTTTTTATTCGCTTAGGACAACGAGTTATTGCAGCCCTAAACCAAGCGACGGTTGATGGCTTTGTGTTTCGGGTGGATATGCGTTTGCGTCCTTTTGGCGAATCTGGTCCTTTGGTGATGAGTTTTGCCGCGTTTGAAGATTACTATCAAACTCAAGGGCGAGACTGGGAGCGTTATGCCATGGTAAAAGCGCGCGTATTAGGCCCACAAACGCCTTATAAAGACGAGCTTGAAACCATGTTGCGCCCTTTTGTATTTCGCCGTTACATTGATTTCAGCGCGATCCAATCACTGCGTCAAATGAAAGCTATGATCAGTGCCGAGGTGCGCCGTAAAGGCCTTAAAGACAATATTAAATTGGGCGCGGGTGGTATTCGTGAGATCGAGTTTGTGGCCCAAGCGTTTCAGTTGATCCGCGGCGGTCGAGAGCCGTTACTGCAACAAAAGGGATTAAGGCAAACCTTGCGTGCATTAATTACCTTAGATGTGATGCCAGAGGCGCGAGTAAACACGCTACTGGAAAGCTATGATTTTTTACGTCGCACCGAAAATGTGTTGCAACAAATTGATGATAAGCAAACTCAAACGTTACCCGATGATGAGCTCGACAAGCAGCGGTTGATCACTGCACTAGGGTATAAAAATTGGGAGGTTTTCTACCAAGATTTGAATCAGGTGATGAAGCAGGTCAACCAAGAATTTGATTGGGTGGTGGGTGAAAGCGAACAACAAGACTCCGATTTAGACAGCGATATTACTGAGCTGTGGTTACATGATTTAGAAGAAGAAGAAGCATTAACGGTATTGGAAAAATTTGCTCTAAGCGAAGCAGATGCACGAAAATTCTACCGCATTGTGATTGACTTTAAAAAAGAAACACAGCGCCGTGCGGTGGGTCCAAGAGGCCGTGAAAATCTTAAAAAGCTGATGCCTTTACTCACTTGTAAGGCGCTAGCAAAAGATGCGCCAGTGGCATTAATTGAGCGCTTAGTTGAGTTACTTGCTAATGTGATGACACGTACCGCATACCTTGAGCTACTTAATGAAAACCATGGTGCACTGAAACAATTAGTGCGCTTGTGCGATGCCAGTCCACGAATTGCCGCGCAGCTAGCGCGCCACCCGATATTGCTTGATGAGCTGCTTGATCCGCAGCATTTGTATAATCCAACCCCGTTTTTAGAATACAAAAGTGATTTACGCCAATACATGTTGCGCATCCCTGAAGAGGACATGGAGCAACAAATGGAAGGGCTGCGTCAATATAAGCAAATTCAACGCTTGCGTATTTCTGCTGCCGATATAGCTGGGGCGTTACCCTTGATGAAAGTGAGCGATCACTTAACGTACCTTGGCGAAGCCATTATGGAATACGTGGTTAATATTGCTTGGCAGCAAATGATCGAAAAATACGGCGAACCTTCTAATGTTAAAGGGGCTGATCGCCGTGGCTTTGCGGTGATAGGTTACGGTAAGTTAGGTGGCATTGAACTTGGATATGGCTCTGATTTAGATGTGGTGTTCTTACATGATACTGAAGTGTCGGGCTATACCAATGGTAAAAAAGAGATAGATAACAAGCAGTTTTATTTACGCCTTGGTCAGCGCATTTTGCATTTATTCAGTACCCGCACTTCATCCGGTATTTTATATGAAGTGGACATGCGCTTACGTCCTCAAGGTGATTCTGGTTTATTAGTTAGCTCAATGGCAGCATTTGAGCAATACCTAAAACAAAATGCATGGACATGGGAGCATCAAGCCCTCGTGCGCGCGCGTTGTGTGTATGGTGATGCAGAAATAGCCCAAGCCTTTACCGATACGCGGTTGGCTATTTTATCTCAATCTCGTGATGTGACAGCTTTAGCCAAGGATGTGGTGGATATGCGCAATAAAATGCGTGCTCATCTATTGCGCGCCGATGAAACGCAGTTTGATTTAAAACAGTCACCTGGTGGCATGGTTGATATTGAATTTATTGCGCAATTCTTGGTGCTAGCAAACACCCAGCGGCTACCTGAGTTAGCCCATTGGTCTGATAATATCCGTATTTTTGAGACCTGTGTTGAGCAAGGTTTGTTGACCCCGGCACAAGGTGAATTATTGTCGGAAAGCTATTGTCATATTCGTGACGCCGCGCATCGTTTAACTTTGAACCAGCAAACGCGGATTGTGTCAGCCGAGCGCTACAGAGATGATCGCGCTGAGGTTATCGCCTTGTGGGATAGTTTGGTGGCTTGCCATTATCCCACTGATGCCGAATAAATAAATTTAAGTTTGAAGTTATTCACGAAGTAAATATAAGGAAAGTTTAATGCCAAATTATGTGGTCTTATGTAAAGAAGAAGTACTGGTCACGGTAGAGTGCGGGACACAAGATGCGCAGGAGGAGTTTCAGGCGTTGACCGAGCAAGGCTTTCATATTAGCAGTCAGGTGATTGCTGCTGATTCGACAAAAGAAGCATTGTATTTCTATGAAAACGATCCACAACTTTATGCGATTGACCCAAGCAGTAATGTGGTTGTTGATAGTGTTATCGCAGCGTTGGTGTCGCTTGGTGTGCAAGCTATCTAAGTAAGCCAAATTTTGCTGTGAAACATACACTATTCGGCTACGACAGTTTAAGCAGAACTAACCTTAGATAGTGACGATGCACGCTCAAATATGGGCGTGCATACGACTAAAAGCTACTTTTTATATAAAGATGCCTCGCCTTCGGGACGAGTCTTAAAACGGCGGTGTAGCCACATATATTGCTCTGGCGCGCTGCGCACCATGTCTTCAATCACTTTGTTAGTTGTTGCTGCATCGGCAATATCATCCCCCGTCGGGTAATTTTCTAGTGGCGCTTTAAAAATCATTTTATAGCCTTGTCCTTTTGGCAAGCGCTGCGCAAATGATGGGATCACCACAGTGTTTTTAGTGCGAGCAAGAGCTGATGTTCCAGTGACCGTAGCGGCTTTCTCCACAGCAAAAAATGGCACAAAGGCGCAGCGACGATTGCCGTAGTCATGATCGGGTGCGTACCAAATCACTTCACCTTGGCGCAAAGCGCGCACCATGCCGCGAAAGTCACTGCGATCAAGTAAGTTCTTTAAGGCGCGGGTGCGTCCCCAATAGAACCAAAAGTCCTGCAACGGATTATTGTGCTTACGGTAAATACCAATGCCTGGGTGTACCATGCCACCAATACGGCCATTCATTTCTAAGGTTAAAAAATGTGCACCAATGAGAATCACGCCCTTGCCGCCATTAAGAGCATTAAACAAGTGTTCTTTGCCTTCTACGATAAAATGGCGACGCACACGCCAGTCTGGCCAAAACCAAGCCATGCAAATTTCAAATAGCGCGATGCCGGTATTTTCAAAATTTTGCTTTAGCATGTCGGCGCGCACGGCATCGGATAATTCAGGAAAGCATAAAGCGAGATTTTGCTGCGCCACTTTACGGCGAGACTTCATCAGCTTCATGGCTAAACGGCCAAGTTTCGCGCCCAGCCAAAGTTGCAGACGATACGGCAGCAGTGATAAACAAAACATCGCGCTAATGCCAAGCCATACGCCCCAGTATCTAGGGTGGGCAAAGCGAGACTCAAGTTGGGGTTTACTCATATAATCAACTTTATCGGTTTAATGGATCGGCAAAAATAACGCCTTAGTTTAACGAATAATCCCATTTACTTACACGGAATCTTGTTAGTGGGGCCATTGTCGTTTTAGTATTTTGTGGTGTTTTAATGCTCTGAATCTGCTTGTTAGGGGGTGGTGTTAGTTTTTTACTGCCTTATGATACACTTATGGCAGCTAATAGAATGAGAACAAGCAATGAAAATTACGCTCCCTGATTTTGATAACGCCAATGTATTGATTGTTGGTGATGTAATGTTAGATCGCTACTGGCATGGACCAACAGCGCGCATTTCTCCTGAAGCGCCTGTGCCCATCGTTAAGGTTGAGCAAATCGAAGATAGACCAGGTGGTGCGGCTAACGTGGCATTAAACGTGGCAGCATTAGGTGGTAAAGCTAAATTAATCGGTTTAACAGGGCAAGATGAAGCGGCTGAAACCTTAGCCAGAAAATTAGAGAGTATGCACATTAGTGCGGATTTTGAGCGCTTAGCAGGCTTTCCGACTATTACCAAATTACGAGTGATCAGTCGCCACCAACAGTTGATCCGCTTAGACTTTGAAGAAGAATTTCACGAAACGGATCCCAAGCCATTACTTGAGCGTGTGGCACAAAATATTAACTATGCGCCTGTGGTAGTGTTTTCTGATTATGCTAAAGGTGCTTTAGTTGAAGTGGCGCAAATGATTAAAGCGGCTAAAGGCGTGGGCGCGCAAATTCTAGTTGATCCAAAAGGATCTGACTTTGAGAAGTACCGCGGCGCGACACTATTAACGCCTAACTTCTCAGAGTTTGAAGCCGTGGTTGGTCGTTGTAAAACTGACGAACAAATTGTAGAGAAAGGCCTAGCATTGCTAGCCAAGTTCGAGATTAAAGCGATATTAGTTACTCGCAGTGAGCACGGCATGACCTTGATTAAAGATGATCAAACTGTGCTTCATTTACCTGCGCAAGCCAAAGAAGTGTTTGATGTAACAGGTGCTGGGGATACCGTGATTTCGGTGTTGGCTTCTGCGTTGTCGTCTGGCGCAACGATTGAAACCTCTTGTGCCCTTGCTAATGCAGCGGCAGGCGTTGTAGTGGGTAAACTTGGTACTTCAACGGTGAGTTTAATTGAGCTAGCCAATGCTGTTTATAGCCAACAAGAGACAGGCTTTGGTGTGTTATCTGAGCCACAGCTAAAATTGGCAGTGGCCGCCGCGAAAAGTCGTGGTGAAAAAGTGGTGATGACCAATGGTTGTTTTGACATTATTCATGCTGGTCATGTCTCATACTTAAACAGCGCTCGCGAATTGGGCGCACGCTTAATCGTTGCTGTAAACACAGATGAATCAGTACGGGCATTAAAAGGAGAGGGGCGTCCGGTTAATCCCGTTGATCGCCGCATGGCTGTACTTGCAGGCCTTGGCGCAGTTGATTGGGTAGTGCCGTTCAGTGAAGACACGCCGCAGCGTTTAATTGGTGAGGTATTGCCGGATATTTTAGTAAAAGGTGGCGATTATAAAATAGAACAAATTGCGGGCGGTGCCGAAGTATTAGCTAATGGTGGTGAGGTAAAAGTACTGCAATTTGAAGATGGTTGCTCAACCACTGAAATAATCAAAACTATTCGTAACGAGCGAGGCTAAAATTGGTCATTGTAATCGTTGAAGATAGTTGCTCAACCACTGAAATCATCAAAACTATTCGTAACGAGCGAGGCTAAAATTTTTCAATGATTAAAACTAATAGCCATTGAAGGCACACCAATAAAAAACCCGCCGCGGCGGGTTTTTTGTTTCTGACGAACTAACTTAGTTGCTTGTTGGCGACTGCAGGCCAGAATTGATGGTCGCGATATCTATTTCAGATAAATCACCCGCTGCAAATTTAAGGTTAAGCATACTTAGAATGTAATCGTAGCGAGCGTTTGATAATAAGTCTTTCGATTCATAAAGCTTACGAGTGGCATCGAGGACATCAACAATGGTACGAGTGCCCACTTCAAAACCAGCTTCCGTTGCTTTTAATGCACTTTCTGAAGAAACAACTGTTTGTTCATAAGCTTTGATTGTACTGATTGCTGCGCCTACGTTGTTGTAGTTACTGCGAATTTCAGTTTGAACGTTACGGTAAATACGTTCTAACTCTTCGCTCGCAGCAACATAGCTAAATTGCGCTTGTTTGACACGAGACGTTACTGCGCCACCAGTGTAAAGTGGCATATTGAAGTTAACGCCTATGTTGCCGCTACTTAATGAGCCGTCGCTTGGGTTGTTGTTTTTGTAGTTTGAGTTATTTACCCCCACGCCAGCAACAAAATCAACCGTCGGAGAGTTACCCGTTTCAGCTAACTCAATTTGTGTTTTAGCTATGTCTTTGGCAATACGCTGAGTGTGCAGTTGTAAGTTTTCGTTTTCGGCTTTGGTTAGCCAGAGTGCAGAGTTACCTTCTGGCATAATCGGGCTAAAACGCTCGATATTTAGTTCGTTGATTTCACGTACTTCAACTCCCGTTAGCTCACGCAGTGCTTCATAGCTGTTGGTAAGAGCATTGCGCGCTTGAATTTCATTGGCTAAGGTGCGGTCATGCTCCGCTTGCGCTTCATGTACGTCGGTAATTGCAGTTAGGCCAACCTCAAAGCGTTGCTTAGTTTGTTCTAGTTGACGAGCAACAGCACGCTTGTTTGCTTCAACCGCAGATAAAGCGTCTTTTGCACGCAGTACATCAAAGTACGCTTTTGAGGTACGTAGAATCAGTTGCTGTGCTTGGCTGCCGTAAATGGTATCGGCTTGAGTAGCGGCTTTTTCGGTTAAGGTTAATGTGGTCCAGTAATCTTCACGGTAAAGCGCCTGACTTAGTTGAACTTGGCCACCAAGGTCACTTTTGGTGCCGGCATCATTTTTGTTCGTTACAGTGTAACCTGCACTAAGACCTAAACCTATTTGCGGTAATAAGCTGGCGCGGCTTTCGTTTATTTTCTCAAATGCAGAATCGCGGTTGGCCAGTGCTTGTAAGATCAAGGGGTCTTTAGTTTTAGCTTGTTCATAAATTTGTTGAATGTCATCGGCAAGGGCTAAACTACTTAGGCTATATAAACCCACTAAAGTAGCGATACTGAGTAAGGTTCGTTTCATTTCAACTTTTCCTATTTATATCTGAGATAATTAAATGGCCACTGGCTACGATGAATGAAGTGCATGGATGAACCGCTAAACGTTTATCAATGACTTCTCATAGATGCCTGGTCTAAAGCACTATGATAGCGTATCGTTTTGGCTTTAATGTAAGAATTTATTGTTAACAATATCAAGCTTTTCGGGATTAAGTAAATCATGAGTGATAATAATCAGCAAAAAAACACATTTAATCGTAATGATGTGGAGGTTTTAAGCCAAAAAAGCCTATATAAAGGCTTTTTTAAAGCCAATAGCTACCGCTTTAAGCATCGCTTATTTGCCGGAGGTTGGAGTGCTGAAATTGAGCGGGAAGTTTTTGAGCGTGGCCATGCTGCGGCAGTGCTGTTATATGATTTACCTCGTGATAAGTTGGTGTTGGTTGAACAATTTCGTTTTGGCGCATTGGAGACTTGTGACAATCCTTGGCTATTGGAAATGGTGGCGGGCATTATCGAGCCTGGTGAGGCACCGGATGAAGTAGTGCGCAGAGAGGCGGTAGAGGAAGCGGGGGTGACGCCTGGAAGAATGATGCCGATGCTAAGTTATTTAGCTAGCCCAGGTGGTTCAACTGAGCGGCTAGAGTTGTTTTTAGCTGAGGTGGATTCAAGTCAAGCCAGTGGTTTGCATGGCCTTGCTGATGAAGGCGAGGATATTCGGGTGCAAGTGATATCTCGCAGCGGTGCAATGAAACTGTTGCAACAAGGCGTTATAAATAATGCGGCAACTGTGATAGCTTTACAGTGGTTAGCACTAAATTTTGATCAAGTAACAGCAGAATGGGGGTCGTGAGTGGGCATAGTGGTTAAAAAATACACGCCTGATTTATCACGCTTTATGCGCTTATGTGAAACGAATTACCTGCAATTAATTAAACTATTGCCGGCAAGTTTTGCGCGCCGCCAATGTTATTCCTTTTCAGCAGGACAAAATATTGACTATCAGATCGATGTTTTGGAACAAAGCCCTTACACCAGCTTGTTAAGGATGCGTCAGTCATGTGAAAATCAGCCTGATTTTATGACCCCGATCGTCCGTATACGACTTTATCACGATGCAAAACTCGCCGAAGTGTGTGCTAGTCAGCATATTTTTCATTTACAGCCGAAATATGATTACCCGAATGATAAAATGCATCACAAGGATGAAAAGCTTCAAGTGAATTTGTTTTTGGCAGATTGGTTGAAGTTTTGTATTGAACATGGCTATTGCCGCCAACAAATATTCAAAGCTAATGACTCAAAATAAAACCCAGTTAGACGTTGATGCCGATGGGGTATTAACTTTTTTACAAATTACTGATACCCACCTTTTCGGGAAGCCTGAAGGCGAGTTATTAGGTGTGAATACTCGTGACAGCTTTTTAGCTGTAATGGGTGAAGTGGCTGCGCAAAAAAAATCGATTCAGGCGGTATTGGCAACGGGAGACATTTCTCAAGACCACAGCTCTGAATCTTATGCGCTGTTTGCTGAGCAGATGCAAAACCTTTCTGAGCCCTGTTTTTGGTTACCGGGTAACCATGACTTTCAACCAGCGATGATGTCGGCATTTGACCAAGCGGGCATTGCTCCTGCTAAGCAGCTAGTCTCTGAATATTGGCAAGTGATTTTGTTGGATACCCAGGTAATGGGTGTGCCACATGGCCAATTAAGCACCGCGCAGCTAGAAATGTTAAAAACGGCCTTGGACGAATATCCAGAAAAATATGCGTTAGTTTTATTGCATCACCATGCAATACCCGCAGGTTGTGCTTGGCTGGATCAACATGATTTGAAAAATGCCGACGAACTGTTTGATCTATTAGGTCAATACCAACAAGTAAAAGGATTGCTTTGTGGTCATATTCATCAAGAGATGGACCAGCAATACGATCAATTACGTTTGTTGGCCACGCCGTCAACCTGCATTCAATTTAAGCCTAATTCAGATGAGTTTGCTTTAGACAAGCAAGGGCCTGGTTGGCGTTACCTTGCTTTATTGCCAAATGGCAATATTGACACTCAGGTACACAGATTAAATGGTGCTTTTTATTCAGGCGATGCTGACGCCACAGGCTATTAATGCTGGCGCCAGTACTCATCTACATTCACGGCTTTCATAGTTCACCATTGTCGCAGAAAGTGCAACAGATGAAGCAATATGTTGCGCAGCAGCGGCCGGACATTATTTTTGAATGTCCACAAATGCCTTGCTTCCCGCTTCAAGCTTGGGCTCTGATTGAATCCATTGTGGCGCGTTACCCCGGTCATAAGTTAGGCTTCATTGGCAGTTCTTTGGGAGGGTATTTAGTCACTAAAGCGAGCGCTGAGTTTGGCGCTAATGCGGTACTGATTAACCCTGCGGTACGGCCATATGAATTATTAGTGGATTATTTAGGTGAAAATACCCACCCGTACACCGAACAAGTTTATACTCTGACTATTGAACACATGGCAGACCTTAAATCCCTTGAGGTGGAGCCTGTAACGCATCCCGAGCGGCTTTGGCTATTAACGCAGATGGGAGATGAGATACTCGATTATCGGCAAGCTGTGAATAAACATCAACTAAGTAAAACAACCATAGAGCAAGGCGGGGACCATTCTTTTATTGGTTTCGAACGCTATTTGGATCCTGTCCTTCGATTTTTAGATTTGTAACGGAAATTCAATGAGTAATCAGTATAACTCCGAAGCCATAGAAGTATTAAATGGCCTTGAGCCTGTTCGTCGCCGTCCCGGCATGTACACCGACACCCAACGACCGAACCACTTAGGCCAAGAGGTCATTGATAACAGTGTCGATGAAGCTTTAGCGGGTCATGCCAGCAGTATCACGGTGATATTACATGACGATCATTCATTAGAAGTCATCGATGATGGCCGCGGCATGCCAGTGGACATTCACCCAGAAGAGGGGATTTCAGGGGTAGAGTTAATATTTTGTAAACTTCATGCTGGCGGCAAATTTTCGGGGAAAAACTATCAGTTTTCGGGTGGTTTACACGGTGTGGGTATATCTGTTGTTAACGCTCTATCAAAGCGGGTTGAGGTAGCGATACGTCGTGATGGGCAAGTGTATGAAATAGCTTTTGAGAATGGTAACAAAGTTGAAGAGTTAACCATCACCGGCACTTGCGGTAAACGCAATACGGGCACCAGTGTGCATTTTTGGCCAGATGTGAGCTATTTTGATTCCGGAAAGTTCTCCGTTTCGCGTTTACGACATAACTTAAAAGCTAAAGCTGTTTTGTGTCCAGGTTTAAACATTAAGTTTAAGGATAAAGTTAACAAAGACGAGCATGAATGGTGCTACCAAGATGGTTTAACTGATTACTTAATTGAAGCGGTAAAGGAGTGGCCAAGCTTACCAGATACACCATTTGTAGGCGCTTTTTCAGCCAATAGTGAGGCTGCAGACTGGGCTTTGTGTTGGTTGCCGGAAGGCGGTGATTTAATCACAGAAAGCTATGTCAATTTGATCCCTACAGCTCAGGGTGGTACCCACGTTAATGGGTTACGCCAAGGCTTGCTAGAGGCGATGCGTGAGTTTTGTGAATTTAGAAATCTAGTACCACGGGGAGTGAAGCTAACTGCCGATGATATTTGGGATCGGTGTGCTTACATCTTATCCGTTAAGATCCAAGACCCACAGTTTGCTGGCCAAACCAAAGAGCGTTTATCCTCACGTCAATGTGCGGCATTTGTTTCTGGTGTAGTAAAAGACGCATTTAGCTTATGGTTAAACAGCAATACCGATATTGCAGAACAATTAGCGGAAGTGTGCATTAACAACGCGCAGCGCCGTTTACGCCAAAGCAAAAAAATCGCACGTAAAAAAGTCACCCAAGGCCCAGCCTTGCCGGGCAAACTGACTGATTGTTCAAGTCAAGACCCGATGCGCGGTGAGTTATTTTTAGTGGAAGGGGACTCAGCTGGCGGCAGTGCAAAACAAGCTCGGGATCGTGACATTCAAGCCATCATGCCGCTGCGGGGTAAAATTCTTAATACTTGGGAAGTTGAAGCTGGCCAAGTGCTTGCCTCTCAAGAAGTTCATGACATCTCGGTAGCAATCGGTCTCGATCCTGACTCTGAGGATTTATCTGGATTACGCTATGGCAAAATATGTATTTTGGCCGATGCAGACTCAGATGGGCTGCATATTGCAACCTTGCTGTGTGCCTTATTTGTTCGTCATTTTCGCGCGTTGGTTAATGCTGGGCATGTTTATGTTGCCATGCCGCCACTGTATCGTATCGATGTCGGTAAAGACGTGTATTACGCTTTAGATGAAGATGAAAAAAATGGCATATTAGATCGCATTGAAGCCGAGAAAAAGCGAGGCAAAGTCAACGTGCAACGCTTTAAAGGCTTGGGTGAAATGAACCCATTGCAATTGCGTGAAACGACCATGGATCCAAATACTCGTCGTTTAGTGCAATTAACGGTTGATGACGCTGAAGCAACCATGCAATTAATGGATATGCTATTGGCGAAAAAACGTTCCTCTGACCGCCGTGATTGGTTAGAAACTAAAGGTGATATGGCTTCTGCTATTTTTGAGGATTAACAGCTTTTTACCTAACATTCTCTAAATCATAAGAAGGGGAATTCATTCCCCTTTACTTCCCTCCCACGCTATTTTTATCAATTAAAATATCATTAAAAGAACAATTTGCTCAAAACAAATACAAAATAATCAATCACATCATATTATCTTTGTCATTATGGCTAATTCTGTGATTTTGTAGCTATGCAAAGCGTATTGATGTAGCTAGAATTTTTCTATGGTCTGGATTTATTCAACTTGTTTGCCTGCGTATTTCTATGACATTGACAGTCATGATTCTCGTTGCTTATTTCTGGCGAAACATTTATGTGCTTAATAGGGATTGGTTTTGAAGAAAAGCTATAGCTTAGGCTTGGGCAGTAAAGTAATGGGAGTGACCTTTTTGCTCTTATTGCTTATTTTCAGCGGCTACACCTACCTTAATTTAACCAACTTGACTAATTTCTTTCAGTTGGAGCGTCGTGTTGTTTTCAGCTACCAGCAGCATCAAATTTCTACCTACTACGAAGAGCTATATAGCCGAGTCGATTCAGTCGCCAACCAAATAAAATCCAGTAACCGCCTACGAGCAGTAAGACTTGCTAATAATGTTGAACTTAAAGAGATAGTAAAAGAGGTCAGTGGACGTAAATCGTTGCCTATATCGGCATTATTGTTAGTGGATATTGAGGGACAAGTAACGGCCAGCTCAAATGAGATGTTATTAGATGATAAAACCCGAAGTTGGATCGCATTGGCGCAAGTTGAGGATGCCGACAATTGGTTTGTTTATTGCCGTAATTCGTGTCAGCTGTTGGTACGCAGTGAAACTCAATTTGGCTTTGGTGAAAGCCTTATTTTTGTTTTTCCTTATCATCAAATGACGCCGATATCTAAATCAGATGTGCGCAGCTTTCAAATATTGTTAGAAGAAAAGTCTGACCAAGCGCTTAATTTGGTATTCAGTCGACGTATCCGCAATTTTGACTTCAACCAGCTAACTCCTCATTTAAATGTGCCCGATATTCTACAAGGAAAGGGGGATATCAATATAAACGGTAGGATCTACGAGTTTCGTGGTTACCCAATTGAAAATACAAACCTATCTGGTCAAGCTTATTTACTCATTGTTAATGATATAAATGAATTAGCTAATTTGCTACGTAGTGCAACTTACAATAACGTTATTTACGGCTTTGGCGCACTGGTTCTGGCTATCGTTTTATTACTTTATTTGTTGCGTAAACCCTTAAAGCGGATCCGTACTGTTATTCAATCATTGCCTTTATTGGCGACTTCTCGTCATCATGACTTTCGTCATATCGTTGAAGAGCAAGGTAAGCAAGAGCAGTTTGCTGATGAGTCTGACGAGTTAGGTGAAGCTAGTATTTCTTTATCTCACCAATTAGAAACTTTGGAAAGTCAGCTCACTCAACGTGCTAATGAGTTAGAGTGGTTAGTTAATCATGACCCTCTCACTGAACTGCCGAATCGTCGTATGTTTAACACCGAAATAGCTAAGCGACTAAGTAATAATGCCAATGGTTGCTTGTTATTTATGGACTTAGATAATTTTAAATACGTTAACGACATCAGTGGTCATAAAGCGGGCGATACCATGCTCACTCAAGTATCGACCACGTTAGAGCGCTTACTGCCAAGTAACGTATTACTTGCTCGAGTCAGTGGGGATGAGTTTGCGGTATTTTTAAATGATATTGATTTAGCTGCGGCGGAAGTTGTCGGTCAACGTATTTTGCAATTAATTGGTGAAGTGTGCGTGGCTGGGCGTAAAGAAATTCACAAAGCCTCTGCCAGCATAGGTATTGTTGCTTCTCCTGAGCATGGCTCGGATATTTCAGAACTGCTATCCAAAGCAGATATTGCCATGTATCAAGCTAAAGATTTGGGTAAAAACCGTTTAGCGATTTATCACAGCGAAAATGTCGGCACTAAAGTTAACAACGATTGGTACTGGTTGGCGAAAGCGCAGCGCGCCATTGAAGAGCAGTTGCTTACCCTGTATTTTCAACCGTTATTTGATAATCAACGCGAAGAGGTGCGTCACTGGGAAGTATTGCTACGAGTGCGTGACGAAGAAGGCATATTGCGCTCTCCTTATCAGTTGATCTTAGCAGCTGAGAAAAATGGTTATATTTCACAGCTGGATTTGTGGGTGATTAATGCGGCGTTGGACCAACTCATGATTAATCAAGAGCGAGGCATTGAACAGCGGCTCGCCATTAACTTATCAGCCAAGTCATTCAGTGATGAAGCTGTGATCGCGCAAATAAAACAGGCAATGCAAAGGCGTGGTGTACAAGGCAGTCAAATTATTTTTGAAATAACGGAAACAGCGGCATTGTCTAACTTAGTGCAAGCTGTTGAACACATTAATGTTCTTAAGGGATTAGGCTGTGAAATCGCCCTTGATGATTTTGGGGTTGGTTATTCTTCGTTTCATTCGTTAAAATCCCTGCCTTTGGATTACATTAAAATTGACGGCTCGTTTGTTAAAGATTGTCCGAAGCGACCTGATGATCAAGTGTTTATCAAAGCCTTGATTAACATTGCTCACAATTTTGGCCATAAAACGGTTGCCGAGTTTGTAGAAAATAAAGAAATTCATGACATGATGGTTTCCTTCGGAGTGGATTATTCCCAAGGGTATTATATCGGTAAGCCGGTGCCGCCTGACATGGCTTGGCCTGAGCAAGTAAATTAGTTCTTCATCATGCTCTTGCAGTAGTAATTATCTTAAGGAATTCAATATGACTGATGCCGTTGACATGAGTTTAGATGGCGTCGAGCAACTGCCGTTGCGGCAGTTCACCGAACAAGCCTACCTAAACTATTCCATGTACGTCATTATGGACCGCGCATTGCCTCATATTGGCGATGGTTTAAAACCAGTACAACGACGTATTATTTACGCCATGAGCGAACTGGGTCTGTCGGCCAATGCCAAATATAAAAAATCAGCTCGTACTGTGGGTGACGTATTAGGTAAATACCATCCCCATGGTGACAGCGCTTGTTACGAAGCCATGGTACTGATGGCGCAGCCGTTTTCGTACCGCTATCCATTAGTTGATGGACAAGGCAACTGGGGTGCACCTGACGATCCTAAATCGTTTGCAGCAATGCGTTACACCGAAGCGAAATTATCTAAGTTTTCGGAAGTGCTACTGTCAGAGTTAGGTTCGGGTACCTGTGATTGGTCGCCTAACTTTGATGGCACCATGAAAGAGCCTAAGGTTTTACCTGCGCGTTTACCCCATATATTACTCAATGGCATTACTGGTATAGCAGTGGGGATGGCGACTGATATTCCACCTCATAATGTACGGGAGTTAACTCAAGCTTGTTGTGTGTTATTGGAAAACCCAAAAGCCGATATCAACGAGCTAATGACTCATGTGAAAGGGCCTGATTATCCAACCGAAGCGGAAATTATTACGCCGACCCGAGATATTCAAAAAATCTACGAAAGCGGTCGTGGCAGCATTAAAATGCGTGCGGTTTACAGCTATGAGCAAGGTGAGATAATCATTACTGCATTACCTCACCAATGTTCCGGTGGCAAGGTTTTAGAGCAAATTGCAGCGCAAATGCAGGCGAAGAAGCTGCCGATGGTGGCGGATTTACGCGATGAATCGGATCATGAAAACCCAACTCGTTTAGTGATTATCCCACGCTCCAATCGTGTTGATGTTGAGCAATTGATGCAACACCTTTTTGCATCAACGGATTTAGAAAAAAATTACCGCGTTAATTTAAACATGCTGGGCCTAGATAACCGCCCACAAGTGAAAGGTCTGCGCCAGATATTGAGTGAGTGGCTGGTTTATCGCCGAGAAGTAGTGCGCCGTCGCTTGCAACATCGTTTAGATAAAATTTTAGCGCGCTTACACATTTTAGATGGCTTGTTGATTGCTTATCTTAACATTGACGAAGTGATAGAGATCATCCGTAATTTTGATGATCCTAAAGCTGAGTTGATCCGCCGCTTTGGCTTGTCGCCTACTCAAGCCGAATCGATTTTAGAGATAAAATTACGTCAGTTAGCCAAGCTTGAAGAAATTAAGATCCGTGGTGAGCAAGACGAACTTAATATAGAGCGAGAAAAACTGGAACTAACGCTAGGCTCTGAGCGTCGTATGTCAACGCTGCTGAAAAAAGAGTTACTGGCTGATGCGAAAACTTATGGTGATGACCGACGTTCCCCAATCATTGAGCGTCAAGAAGCGAAAGCCCTGTCTGAAAAAGAATTAATGCCAAGTGAAGCGGTCACCGTTGTATTATCAGAAAAAGGCTGGGTGCGCTGTGCTAAAGGCCATGATGTTGACGCCAATGGTTTAAGTTATAAAGCGGGTGATGAATTTTTAGCGCAGGCTAAAGGTCGCAGTAATCAACCTTGTGTCTTCCTTGATAGTGAGGGGCGGGCATTTGCCCTTGAACCTCACACGCTGCCGTCGGCGCGCTCTCAAGGTGAGCCGTTAACGGGGCGTTTTAATTTAAATCCGGGGGCGCACTTTGTTAGTACCTTGATGGCCAATGATCAGGCCCATTATCTTATTTGCTCTGATGCAGGCTATGGTTTTGTCGGCCAGTTTAGTGATATGGTCAGCCGCAATAAAAATGGTAAAGCCTTACTCAACTTGCCTAAAGGGGCCAAAGTGATGGTGCCGTATCCGGTCAATGATTTAGCCAGTGATAGCTGTTTAGCCATTACCAATGAAGGGCGAATGTTGCTCTTCCCGGTAAGCAGTTTACCGCAATTAAGTAAAGGAAAGGGCAATAAGATTATTAGCATTCCAAGTGCTCGGGTATTATCAAGAGAAGAATTTGTCACTCAAATTGCGATAGTGCCACAAGGTGCCAATGTGACCATGTTTGCAGGTAAACGTAAGTTAACCTTAAAACCTAACGATCTTGAGCACTATGCAGGCGAAAGGGGGCGTCGAGGTAACAAGTTGCCACGTGGCTTACAGCGCGTAGACAGTATTGTGATTGAAGCCATTCCTGATGTTGCCGCAGGTGACGCTGGCGTATCGACTAATGAAAGCAATGAATAGGTTATTGGGGTATTTATGTTATTAATTTTAAGAGGTATTTTTTTAAGCCTCTTTTTTATCTTAGTGTCAATTTTTGGCTCGCTGTGGTCGCTATTGCGACCGCGCAACCCAAAGAATTGTTATCGTATTGCAAACTTACTCGCTAAGTCATCTCGCTTTATGGGGATTAACCTCGTTGTACGCATGCCAGAAAATGCCGAAAAAATTGGCCCTGCAGTGCATATAGCTAATCATCAAAATAACTACGACATGGTGACACTCACTGCGGCGGTGCTGCCTAATGTGGTGTCGATCGGCAAAAAGAGTTTAGTTTGGATCCCGTTCTTTGGCCCACTATACTGGCTAACGGGGAATATTTTATTAGATCGAGATAACCGTGGCCGTGCCGTTAATACTATCAATACTGTGGCCAATAAGATTAAACAGGGCCACTTGTCGGTGATGATGTTCCCAGAAGGTACGCGTAGCCGTGGTCGTGGCTTAATGAAGTTTAAAACGGGCGCGTTTCATACTGCCATTCAAGCCGGTGTGCCGATTGTACCCACTGTAGTGTCAGATACCCATGATCAGGTAAAGTGGAATCGCTGGAATAACGGTGAAGTGATTGTTGAAATGCTTGAGCCAATCGATACGACTGGTTATAACAAAGAAAATGTCCGTGAGTTGATGGCTCTTTGCCAGCAGCGTATGGAAGAAAAATACCAAGAAATCAGCGCCGAAGCTCACCGTCATGGTGACGGCGCAATTAAAAGGGATCTCGCATGAGCAGCTTTGAAGAGTTATTAAAAGAGTTTGAATTAGAAAGCCTTGAAACCATCAATGACCTGCTAGAAGATGGCAGTGATCCTGATGCGGAATATATGATAGAGCACCATGTTGCATCCACTGATTTCGATGTGCTGGAAAAAGTGGCTATTGCCTGTTTTAAGAAAGGCTACGAAGTTACTGATCCAGAAGAAGTTGAAACCGAAGATGGCGAAACTATCTTCAGCTTTGACGTGATAGTGGAAATGGAATTGTCACCAGAGGCAATCATGGAAGATGTCAGCGCAATTTTAGCTATCTGTGAATCATTTGACGTGACTTATGATGGCTGGGGCACTTACTTTGAGGGTGATGAAGATCAAAAATAAATTTCTATTCCGCTGAACATTAAAGAACCACGCTTTGAGCGTGGTTTTTTTATGGGTTATCTTATTTCAGTATTAAGTAACCTCAGCTCTGTTAAGCCTAGCGTAGCCAAATAAAGTATGTTTTACAGCAAAATTTCGTTTTCAGGGATGAAAACGCAAAACTTATAGTGACATATAAGCAGCGTTTTTGCAGGAAAGCGTAGTATTTCCCTCATCCAAGACTTGGTTTAAATAAAATGCAAATCTAAATTGTTCTCATTTTCATTAGGGTGTGATACCTTTAGCCTACTTGTCTACTCAGGTGTGAATTATGTCCAGTAAACTATTTTTGCAACAGTCCGCTCGTTATTTTGCTTCGGTGAATGTTGAACAAAGTATTTTGTCGCATTGGCAGCAGGTGATAGTGCAAGGTAATCAAGCCTTCCAAGCCACTCAGTATCAACAAGCCTTGAGCGAATACCAACACGCAGAAAAGCTATCAGCACAAGGTATGACCTTGTTATTACAAACCGAGTTAGCTAAAAATGATCAGAATGAATTTGCTGATTTATTAGCAGCTTGGGTGGTTACGATGCATAACATTGCCGATTGCTTTGTGGCGCAAAATCTTTATCAGCAAGCGGCTTGCCAGCTTTATGCTGCGTATGAAGCAATGTTACGTTTAGCACATCACCACAATATTTTTATTAGTAATACCGCCGCGCGTCATGGTCAAAAATGTTACCAACAATGGCTGATGTTGGAGCCATATGTCATGGTCAAACAACATCATGACCCAGCAATATCATCACTACTGATGGGACAAGTTACACTTCATTAACCTCGCTTAATTTAAGGATTCATAATGGCGTATTTATTACCCGAGCTTGGCTATTCGTATGATGCATTGGAGCCCCATATTGATGCGCGAACTATGGAAATTCATCATACTTTGCATCACCATACTTATGTAAATAATATTAATGCGGCCTTAGCAGACACTGCGTTGGCTGATAAAACCATTGAGGAGGTGTTGTCTCAGTATGAGCAATTGCCACAGGCGCTTAAGCCTGTCGTGCGTGATCACGGCGGTGGTCATGCTAACCACTCCCTGTTTTGGCAAGTGATGTCACCACAAGGTGGTGGTGAACCTGACGGGGAGTTAGCACAAGCAATGGTCGCTGATTTAGGCGGGTTTGATGCTTTCAAAGAGGCTTTTACTCAAGCTGCACTGAAACGCTTTGGCAGTGGTTGGGCATGGCTTTGCGTGACGTCAACGGGACAGTTGTTGGTGGAAAGCTCTCCAAACCAAGATAGCCCACTGATGTGGGGCAATCAGCCTATTTTAGCGTTAGATGTTTGGGAGCATGCGTATTACCTTAAGTATCAAAACCGCCGTCCTGAATATATTAATGCTTTTTATAACGTGGTTGATTGGCCACAGGTTAATCAGCGGTACCTTGCTGCGCGATATACCCACGTTACCTGAAGATACTTGTCCAACGAAAATTTGTGGGCGGTTAGGCAGGGCGCTGATTTGAGGTGTAGTTATTCTAGGTTGAAAATCAGCAACCAAGTTAACAGTCTACAAAATTAGCTATTTGTAAGCTGTTCCTTATGTTCATTTTTTGTTAAAAAGCCTCGCAAGAGACTCAGCCCGACTTCGTTTTTTGCCTCAAACTAAACAGAATGAGAGGCTCTGAATCCTGCATATTGAGGTAGCTTGGGTATAGGTCATAAAGCCCCTTGGGGTGCTTTTTGTTTTAAGCATCACACCACCTTAAAAGTCACTTTCTTTCTGAGTTGTACCTACATAAATTCTCATCGTGAGCACTCTATTAATTCAATTCATTTTTTTGATGAGATTTATTCAACATTTGGGGCTGGGAAATGTGAGCCAGTGCAGGTAAAATACGCAGCTTCAAAACTGAACAAAGTTGTAAACATCGTTGTCAACTCAGTTGTAATTTGCATTTAGTCAGGAGATACGGATGCTTAAGCGTGATATGAACATAGCCGATTATGATCCAGAGTTATGGGAATCCATGACCAATGAAGTGGTTCGTCAAGAAGAACACATTGAATTAATCGCGTCAGAAAACTATACCAGCCCACGTGTAATGGAAGCGCAAGGCAGCCAACTGACTAACAAATACGCTGAAGGTTACCCTTACAAGCGTTACTACGGTGGTTGTGAATATGTTGATATCGCTGAACAATTAGCGATTGACCGTGCTAAAGAGCTGTTTGGTGCTGATTACGCTAACGTGCAGCCGCACGCAGGCTCTCAAGCAAACGCTGCTGTTTACCAAGCGCTGCTTAACCCAGGCGACACTATTTTAGGCATGAGCCTAGCACACGGTGGTCACTTGACTCACGGTGCATCAGTAAGCTCTTCAGGTAAAATCTACAACGCTGTTCAATACGGCATTGACCCTGTAACGGGCAAACTAGATTACGACGAAATCGAGCGCCTAGCGGTTGAGCATAAGCCAAAAATGGTTGTTGCTGGTTTCTCTGCATACTCAGGCATTGTTGATTGGCAACGTTTTCGCGATATCGCAGACAAAGTAGGTGCTTACCTATTTGTTGATATGGCACACGTAGCAGGTCTAGTGGCGGCGGGTCTTTACCCTAACCCAGTGCAAATTGCTGACGTAACCACAACCACAACGCATAAAACATTAGCGGGTCCACGTGGTGGTCTTATCCTTGCTAAAGCTAACGAAGAAATTGAGAAGAAACTAAACTCAGCAGTATTCCCTGGCGGTCAAGGTGGTCCTTTAATGCACGTTATCGCGGCAAAAGCGGTTGCATTTAAAGAAGCGATGGAGCCAGAATTTAAAGCTTACCAGCAAGGCGTTCTAGACAACGCTAAAGCCATGGTTGAAGTATTTAAAGCACGTGGTTTTAAAATTGTTTCTGACGGCACTGACAACCACTTATTCCTTGTTGACCTAATCGACAAAGAATACACAGGTAAAGATGCGGATGCAGCCCTAGGCCGCGCGAACATCACTGTAAACAAAAACTCAGTACCAAACGATCCTCGCTCACCGTTCGTGACTTCTGGTCTACGTATTGGTACACCAGCACTAACACGTCGTGGCGTTAAAGTTGACGACGCGAAAGCATTAGCGGGTTGGATGTGTGACGTACTAGACAACATCAATGACGAGTCGGTTATTGAAGCGGTTAAAGGTAAAGTGGTTGCGCTTTGTAAAGCGAACCCTGTTTACGCTTAATTAATCCAAGATTAGTTTCGCATTATGACTGCAATAGAGGCTGCCCCAAGGGCAGCCTTTTTTTTTATGCAGTAAGTGGTAAACTGAACGCCTGTTTGCTTACTGATTATTAGGGATTTTTGATGCATTGCCCTTTTTGTGGTGTTCAAGACACCAAAGTGATTGATTCCCGCTTGGTGTCTGATGGTCATCAGGTTCGTCGTCGTCGCGAATGTAATCAGTGTAAAGAGCGCTTTACTACCTTTGAATCAGCCGAGTTGGTGATGCCAAGGATCATTAAATCCGATGGCAGCCGCGAGCCGTTTAACGAAGATAAGTTAATGGGTGGCGTGCATCGCGCATTAGAAAAACGTCCCGTTTCTACCGAAGCTGTCGATAAAGCAGTGAATCAAATAATGTCGCAATTACGCGCGACAGGTGAGCGAGAAGTGCCATCAAAAATGCTTGGTGAGCTAGTCATGGAAGCGTTGAAAAATTTAGATAAAGTGGCTTATGTACGCTTTGCTTCTGTGTATCGCTCATTTAAAGACGTGAAAGAATTTGGTGAAGAAATCGCCAAGCTGGAAAAATAACACCTTGTCTGACACTTCTAACCAGACCTTAGAGCGCCGTTTAATGGCGCAAGCCATTGAGCTTGCAGCGACGGGCATTTATACCACAGCTCCTGCGGCTAACTTTGCCGGGGTGTTTACCTTCGCTGGTAACGTGGTCGCAAGCAGCGCCCGAAAAACCTCAATAGAGCCCTGTGCTATTTGCCAGCAAGCACAAGCTTTGCTGCGCTCTGAACAAGATTGCGATACGGTTTATTTAACCTCTGAGCCCAGTCATGAACTAGCACAAATCCTAGTGACGTTAGGCATTAAACAGTTGCAGCTGGCTTGTTTACTTGAGCCTGAGCAAACTGAATGGCGCAACGTATGTGAACAAGGCAATATTGCCGTTGCAATCGGCCTACTTGAATCAGAAGCAAAGGCGCTTAATCATGATTTATGGTTTCGCCGCCAACACGGGCGCCCCTTTGTAAGGCTAAAATTAGCCGCTAGCTTAGATGGTCGCACTGCGTTAAAAAATGGTCAAAGTAAATGGATAACCAGCAGTGAAGCGCGTGCTGATGTGCAGCTGTTTCGCGCCAAAAGCGATGTGATTTTATCGGGCTCAGGCACTGTGGTTGCAGATAATCCCTCATTGAATGTGCGTTGGTCAGAGCTTACCCCACTGCATTCGATAATTAGTCAAGATCAGCTGCGCCAGCCTGCGCGGGTGGTCATTGATAATCGCCAGCAGCTTGATCAGCACTATCAACTATTTGGCTTGCCGGGGGATACTTTTCTGGTGGCCAGTAGCGAGCATAAAAATACCCAAGCCAAGACCCTTGTGATTGCAGAGCAAAATGGCCATGTTTGTTTATCACAATTGATGCTAAAGCTAGCCAAGCTATCATTTAACAGTGTTTGGGTCGAAGCTGGGCAAACATTAGCGGGCGCGCTATTGGCTGAAAATCTGGTTGATGAGTTTATTTTGTATCAAGCGCCGAAACTAATGGGCTCGAGTAGCCGAGGTTTAGTAGACTTACCCGAATATACGCAAATGAGCCAAGTACCAGAGTTAAGCCTTAAGCAAGTTGATTTAATTGGTCCAGACTTAAGATTAATTTGCGTACCCAAACAATAACGAATAGGTGTCGCTACAAGCGGCAATCATTGAAAGACAGGTGAAACATGTTTACTGGAATCGTGGCGGCAGTGGGAAGCATAAGTAAAATTAAACCCACAGGTAAAGACATTAGTTTAACGGTCAATACTGGCAAGCTGGATTTATCAGACGTGCAATTGGGTGACAGTATCGCCACGAATGGTGTGTGTTTAACGGTCACCGACCTTGGGGCAAATAGCTTTAGTGCTGATTTAAGTGTGGAAACCCTTAAATTAAGTAGCTTTGCCCATGCCAAAGTAGGCAGCTTGGTGAACCTAGAAAAAGCCATGATGCCGCAATCTCGTTTTGGTGGCCATATTGTTAGCGGCCATGTTGATGGCGTGGCAACAGTTATTTCTCGGCATGACTTAGGCCGTGCCACAGAGTTTTGGTTAAGCTGTCCACCTGAGTTGGCTAAATATATTGCCCACAAAGGCTCCATTACCGTTGATGGCATTAGCTTAACGGTAAATGAGGTTAATGGTTGTGAGTTTAAGTTGACTATCGTGCCTCACACCAGCGGTGAAACTACTATTACCCATTTTAAAGCGGGCACTCAAGTGAACCTTGAAGTTGACTTAATTGCACGTTATTTAGAGCGTTTATTATTAGGCGATAAAGCCGCAGAAAAGGCACCGTCAGGTGTTACCATGAGTTTGTTAGCAGAGTCAGGTTTCTTAAAATAAGGGAAAGTCGTCATGGCACTTAATACAATAGAAGAAATAATTGAAGACCTTCGCGCCGGTAAAATGGTCATTTTAATGGATGATGAAGACCGTGAAAATGAAGGCGATTTGATCATGGCGGCTGATGCTGTGACCCCAGAAGCCATCAATTTTATGGCGACCTATGGCCGTGGTTTAGTCTGCTTAACTTTGACCGAAGAGCGCTGTGCGCAACTAAAGCTGCCATTAATGGTTGATCACAATAGCGCTGCATTTTCAACTAATTTTACTGTGTCGATTGAAGCAGCTGAGGGCGTAACAACCGGTATCAGTGCTGCCGATCGCGCGGTGACTGTACAAGCCGCAGTGGCACCCAATGCCACTCCTAATGATATTGTTATGCCAGGCCATATTTTCCCACTAAAAGCGCAAAATGGCGGTGTGTTAACCCGCGCGGGTCACACTGAAGCAGGCTGTGATTTAGCGCGCTTAGCCGGCTTTTCGCCAGCGGGTGTCATTGTTGAAATCCTAAATGAAGATGGCACCATGGCGCGTCGTCCTGATCTAGAAGCGTTTGCGAAAAAGCATGACTTAAAATTAGGCACAGTGGCTGACTTAATTGAATACCGTAATAATAACGAAACCACCATAGAGCGCGTAGCACAATGTAAATTGCCGACAGCATATGGCGAGTTTGATTTAGTGACTTACCAAGACACTATCGACAATCAAGCCCACTTTGCATTAGTTAAGGGTGATATTAATGCTAGCGACCCAACGCTGGTTCGCGTGCATTTGCAGAGCGTGATGGGCGATGTGTTATTGTCAGACCGCCAAGCGCCACAAACTTGGCCCTTGGCGCAAGCCATGGCGCGCATCGCCAAAGAAGGTGGTGTACTGGTGGTGCTAGGTAACGAAGAAAGCTCAGCGCAGCTGATTGAGCGTATGAAGCATTACCAAGCTGAAGATGCCGGTGAAACACGTGCTGTCGCTAAACCTCAAGGTGCGAGTCGCCGTGTTGGTGTAGGTTCGCAAATCTTAGCCGATTTGGGCGTGAATAAAATGCGTTTGTTGAGCTCACCGAAAAAATACCACGCGCTTTCAGGCTTTGGTTTAGAAGTGGTGGAATACATTAGCGAGTAAACTAAGCAAAATACTATACCGGTTTCACTTGAGCCTGTTGGCTTGGGTGATTATTTTTATTGAGTAGACGTTTTATGTCTGAAATCTGCGTTTGATCTATGCTAGAATCGCGCCGATTTATAAGTTAAGAAACAGGATCTGAAATGAATGTGATTGAAGGTGTGATTGCGGCGCCAAATGCAAAGGTTGCCATTGTAATTTCTCGCTTTAATAGCTTTATTAATGAAAGCTTACTAGCTGGCGCTCTGGATACGCTTAAGCGTTCAGGTCAAGTGAAAGATGAAAACATCACCGTTGTACGCGTACCGGGTGCAGTTGAATTGCCACTGGCCACTAAACGCGTAGCGGCAAGTAAAAAATACGATGCTATTATTGCATTAGGCTGTGTGATCCGTGGCGGTACCCCGCATTTTGATTTTGTGGCTGGTGAATGTAATAAAGGTTTGGCACAGGTATCAATGGACTATGATGTGCCAGTGGCTTTTGGTGTGTTAACCACTGACACCATTGAACAAGCCATTGAGCGTGCTGGTACCAAGGCGGGTAACAAAGGCAGCGAAGCTGCTTTAGGCGCGTTAGAAATGGTTAATGTTTTAGCTCAGCTAGATTAAGGAATTGCCCTGTGAAACCCGCTGAAAGACGCCGTGCGCGCCAGTTTGCTGTACAAGCTATTTATCAATGGCAAATGACGCAAGCCAACGTAGCCAATATCATTGACCAGTTTTTGATTGATCAAGATTTGGCCAAAACAGATTTAGATTACTTCCGCGATTTAGTGTCGGGTGTAATACAACACTGTGAAGAACTGGATAAAATACTTGCTCCTTATTTAGCGCGAAAGCTAAACGATATGGATCAGGTTGACAAAGCTATATTGCGTTTAGCTATGTTTGAGTTAACCAAGCGTAGTGATATCCCATACAAAGTAGTTATTAACGAAGCGATTGAATTAGCTAAAGATTTTGCTACTGATGAAAGCCATAAATACGTCAATGGTGTATTAGATAAGTACGCAGTTAGTCAAAAAATGCGTCAATCAGACAAATAAGCTGAGCAAAAACAGCTCAATAACAGCCAGCATTTTGCTGGCTTTTTTATGTGGTAGCTATGAGCGAATTTGATTTAATCGATAAGTATTTCTTTCAGCAAGTGACTCAGCGCAAAGATGTGGTACTTGGTATTGGTGATGATTGCGCCTTACTCTGTATGCCGGCAAAGGCACAACTTGCAGTGAGCACTGACACCTTAGTATCGGGCGTACATTTTTTTGCTGACGTCGATCCGCGGGCCTTAGGGCACAAAGCGTTAGCTGTTAATATCAGTGATTTAGCGGCAATGGGCGCGACGCCTGCTTGGGTTTCTTTAGCCATTACCTTACCTGAGTTAGACGAGGCTTGGCTAAGTGAATTTGCGCAGGGCTTTCTAGCCCTAGCTGAGTATTACGGTATGCAGTTAGTTGGCGGCGATACCACTAAAGGACCGTTAAGTATTACCGTCACCGTACACGGCCATGTGCCTGAAGGTACTGCTTTAACGCGTCACCAAGCCAAAGCGGGTGACTGGATCTATGTATCAGGCCAACCCGGCGAAGCGTCGTTAGGCTTGCTGTTGCTACAAGGGTTAGCTGCCAATGGCTTGTCAAAAGACACGCAACAACATTGTATTGATCGCTTACAGCAACCTACGCCAAGGGTGGTCATTGGCACCGCGCTGCGTGGATTAGCATCAGCATGTATTGATATTTCTGATGGCTTGGCACAGGACTTAGGTCATATATTGACCGCTTCTCACTGCGGTGCTGACATTCATCTAGAAAAGTTGCCTCTTAACATCGATATTGTGAACGCCCTTTCATTTGAAGCAGCTTGTCAGCGCTGTTTAGCCGGCGGTGACGATTACGAATTACTGTTTACTGTGCCCGAAGAGCAAAAAAGCCAAATTGAAGTAATCGCGGGTAATGCTGGCGTTCCCCTTACTTGTATCGGGCGTTTAGTGGCAGGGAAGCCTGAGCTAACGCTTAAATTGGACAATCAAAATTACCAGCTACCACTTGCTGGTTGGGATCATTTTAGTGATAAAAAATAGAGCCGATTTGGTAGGGTTGAAACTGAGCAATCCATTACACTTGCTGGCGGTTGGTTTTGGCAGTGGCCTTGCGCCTAAAGCCCCCGGCACTTTTGGCACATTGGCTGCTATTCCTTTTTATTTAGTATTGGCTCAGCTGAGCGTGTCGGTTTATGTGGGTGTGTTGGTGACGGCAACGCTACTGGGTTTTTGGTGTTGCCATCAAACTAGCCGCGACATGGGGGTGCACGATCATAAAGCGATTGTGTGGGATGAGTTTGTTGGCTTTTGGATCACTATGTTGGCTGCGCCAGCAGGTTGGGTTTGGCTGGTTATTGGTTTTGTTTTGTTTCGTTTTTTTGATGTACTTAAACCTTGGCCCATTAGCTGGCTTGATAAACATGTGCATGGTGGTCTTGGAATTATGTTAGATGATGTTTTAGCAGGGGTTGCCGCACTCGCCAGTATGCAGCTATTAGCGATGTATTTAGCATAAAATTTTACAAAGCGCCCTTTTTTCAGGCAGTGATTTAGTTGACAATAGTATTAACTTAATTGAACACAAAATTTACTAGATCTTAACTGCCTCACCCCTTATATTTTGACACCCAGTTAACCATTAATTCACCTGAGGGTGAGTATGCCTATTTATAATACCTTATGTTACTTCGGGCTTGTGGCGATATTGATTGCGTTTGTTAACCATAAAATTGGTAAAATGCAGACCACGATTGCGATCACTGCGGGCTCAATTTTACTGTCACTGATTATTGTTATCGCAGGTCAAAATAGTTGGTTTCATCTCGAGGATGTGGCCGCACAAGTTATTACCGACATTGATTTCGAGAGTTTCCTACTTAAAGGGATTTTAGGTTTCCTACTCTTTGCTGGTGGTTTAGGTATTGAGTTATCCCATATGCGAGACCAAAAATGGGAGATCACAGTACTGGCCCTCGTGGCGACATTAGTGTCGACCTTCTTTATTGGCATTGTGCTTTATTTTGGTTGCCAAGCCATAGGTATTCCGCTTAGTTTTATTTATTGCTTGCTGTTTGGTGCGCTTATTTCACCTACCGATCCCATCGCCGTGCTGGCTATCGTGAAGAAGATGAATGCGCCACAACGAATCTCAACTCAAATTGAAGGTGAGTCACTCTTTAATGATGGTTTTGGCTTAGTTATTTTTGTGACCTTATTTACCATTGCGTTTGGCACTGAAGTGCCAACGGTTAGCAGTGTAGCGGCTTTGTTTGCTCAAGAAGCATTAGGCGGCATTGCTTATGGCTTTGTGCTCGGTTTAATTTTCCACTATTTAATCAGTGCGACTAATGATCACTCAATGGAACTGTTACTGACATTTTGTATTCCAACGGCAGGTTATGTTATTGCCGACCAGCTGCACGTTTCAGGCCCACTAGCGATGGTGGTGGTCGGCATTATTATTGGTAACTGGACCCGTGAAACTGGCTTTTCAAAGGAAAGCCAAGATCATCTAGATCATTTTTGGGAACTGGTAGACGAATTTTTAAACGGGGTGCTATTTCTGTTGATTGGTTTAACGATGCTGACTTTCTCATTCCATAGTGAAGATTGGGTCTTAATGGCACTTGCCATCCCATTGGTGTTAATTGCACGTTATTTAAGTGTTCGTTTTTGCTATTTAGGCTTTAATCGCTTTCGTACTTATAATTCTTTATCGGTAAAAATTCTAACTTGGGGCGGGCTACGTGGCGGTCTGGCGTTAGCCATGGCCATGGCGATACCTGCTGGTGTGATGGTGTTACCCGAAAAAGGCATTGATGTTAGAGAGATTATTTTGGTTATGACCTACTCAGTTGTAGTATTTTCTATCTTAGTCCAAGGCTCCACCATCACTGGTATGATAGAGCGCGCCAAAGTACTGGAAAAATCTTAACTAATCTAAATAATATGAACTAATCAATAACAAAACAGGGCATTTAAGATGCCCTGTTTTTTTAGCTATTGAGCCGCTTGATTGAGTTGTATGGCAATATCACGATTTAATGTTAGCCAGTTCGTTTTTAGTTTTTCAACAATGCCTGGGTAGTCTTTACTGGGTACATCAAGCTGATAATTAAAGCGCTCGTCTTTAATTACTTTGCCATTGGGAGCCACTAAATTCCACTGTCCCGAGGCTACTGCGACCCCTTGTAAGCGGCCTTGAAAGCGATTAACTGAAATCGACAGGATCCAATATTGCTGGTCTGATTCGGGGTAAAACTCTGCACTTTCCACCACACTCCACTGCGGTAAATACAAAGCCATCGCTTCATTGCTCAGTCGATCTAATTGCTGATTTAATGCGCCTGCCCATAAGTGCTGCTCGGCAATATGAACTTGGTTGTCATCGAGCTGCATAACCACGCCATTACTGTTTAAATAATCGGGCAGCTCAACTGGCTTGAGTACCAAGGTACCCTGGCTAGCTGGCGTGACAGCCGCAACCGACAAATCATCAGCGCCTAAGGCATAGTAATGACTCGGTAGCGCTGGTGTTTGACTACATCCTATTAAACTGGCACTAATAATAGTTATGGTGGCTAGATTTAACTTCTTCATTATTTATTCTCCAAGCGAGGGTCGCGTTGGGGTTTTCCATCAAAAATAATAGCGTTAGGTTTGGCACTAATTTTACGTAAGAAGGGTTGTAGCTCACGCAATGATTGCTCTAGGGCACGTACCGTTTGACTGAGATCTTTATGTAATTGTGAATCTTTAGAGTAGCTGCGTAAAGTTTCGTTAGCTTGCACTAAGGTATTATTAAACTCTTTTGGTAGGCTTTGGGTTTCTTCGTTAGTCATCATCCGATCAATGGCACGCATTGATTGTTCGGTTGTTTTTAACAAGGCGTTGGCATTATGGATAGTTGTCTCAATCTCAAGGTTATTAATTTTATCGAGTAATTGGCTTACTTTTTGCTCTAGTTGGTCAAAACCGCCTTTCATGGTTGGAATGATCTTAACCTTTAGCTGCTGGGCTAACTTGAGTTGATTGGGATCGCTGACCGCGTCCTCTTGTACCGAAAGATCGATAAGCCTTGCTCCCGTAAGCAGGTTTGCTGTTTTTAAACGGGCATGAAGACCGCGATTAAGCATCCTATCTATTACTTTATGCCAGTACTCCACGTTGCCATTATTAGTGGTGCGCCAACGATCCAGCTCAATTCTAATTAATACTGGGATCATGTCTTGGAATTCATATTGATAATTGGGCGCCAACTTAAGGTAAGGAATCTCCTTAACTTGTCCGACTTGAATGCCTTTAAATTGCACGGGTGAGCCAACATTTAGGCCAGCAATAGATTCGTCAAAAAACAGTACATATTCAATATAGTTATCGTAAGACTCAGTTAAAATAGTGGCTTCATCGGTGAACAGATAAAATTGACTGTTTTCACTAATGGTTTCGCCAGGCTCCCAACCTGCAGGTAAACCAAATGTGATGCCACCGGTAATCACACTTTCAAGTGAGTCCATTTCAAACTGAATACCTTTAGCATCAAGGTTTAGGGAAACCCCTGGTTTCATCCAAAAACGAGTGTTACTGGTGATTAAGGCATCATAAGGAGAAAAAATAAAAATATCGTATTGAGTCTGGCGACTTTCAATATCATAAGAGACGGTTTCAATTCGCCCCACTTCAAAACCGCGAAAGTTGATAGGCGCGCCATCTGATAATGCTTTATTGGCATTATTGGTTAAACGTAAGCGTAGCCCTTTCGTATCAGAACTGATTAAAGGTGGGTTCTCCATGACCTGGAATTTGCTGATTCGTTTGCTATTACTGCCCGGTTTGAGCTCTAAATAAGCGCCAGAGAACAAGGTACCTAAACCAGATACGCCTGTGGTACCTACTCGTGGTTTAACTACCCAGAATACAGAATCTTCTACCAACATTTTTTCTGCGTGAGGGTCAATTCTTACACTTAAAATGGCTTTGCTGTAATCATCACTTAGCTCAATGGCCTCAACTAAACCAATCTCAACACTGAGGGATTTAACCTTGGTTTTTCCTGCTTCGAGGCCTTCAGCATTGCTGATTTCTAAGTGAATCAAGGAACCTTGACTGGAAATGTGTTGATACAACATCCATCCGCCAATCATCAGCGCCAGTAATGGCACTAGCCAAACTTTAGACATGCGTTCAGGTTTATTTTCTAACACGATTTTTGCTCCACAGAAGAGAATGGGCTTCCGATAAACCGAGGGCAAACGTTAGAGGTTATCTCAAGTTGATTGTTTAACACGATTTTTGCTCCGAAGTGGGTGAGGGATCCCAAATGATGCGAGGATCAAATGAAAGGGCTGATAGCATAGTAAGGCCAACAACCATGGCAAAGGATAAAGCAGCATTGCCTGGATACACTACGACCAAACCATCGAGGTGCACTAAAGCAACTAAAATAGCGACAACGAAAACGTCAATCATTGACCAGCGGCCAATGGTTTCAGTAATACGATATACTTTAAGTTGCATACTGGCGTGTTCTGGCTTGTTTCGTGTTGCAGTACAACATAACCAAGCAATCGCTAGCATTTTAGCTATTGGGATCATAACACTAGCTAAAAATATCACCAATGCTACCGGGTAAGAGCCAAGTTGCCAAAGTAAGATAACGCCGCCGATAATAGTGGAAGGTTCGCTTTGACCTAAAAAGCGCGTATCCATAATAGGAAATACATTAGCTGGAATATAAAATACCGCGGCGGCAATAAGTAATGCTACGGTTTTTTGAATGCTATGTTGAGTTCGAATGGACAATATTGAATGGCATCGGCGACAGCGTGAATCAGCAGTTGGATGAAGTTCTCCGCAATGGTGACAACGTGCTAAGTTGGCATCTTTGGCGGTGGCAGCGCTTTGCTCAATAGTATGTTGGCTAAGGGGGCCGGCATGTTGGTGCCAAAGCCAGTGCATATCAATGCTGAGTAAGGTTTTTAGAAAAGCTAAAGTAAACAAACAAAACGCCCAAAAAGATAAACCAAAGCCAACCTCAGCCATAGACATAATTTTAATCAGAGCAACTAGAATCCCGACTAAAAATACATCTACCATGACCCATGGTTTAATTATCTTTAGCATTTTTAAGCGCCTTATAGCCGCTCTATTAGGAGTGTTTCGCTCCATATTTAGGTGTAATGAAATAATCAGTATTAAGCAAACGAGGGGGAGTAGGGTAAGAGACAAAAATAAAAAAATCGCGATGGGAGTAAAGCCGTTATCGGCTAATGAACTCATTGCTTGATAAAAATAGATTTGCTTGGTCACGCCAGAAGCACTAAAACTCATAAAAGGAAAGCAGTAGGCCAAGGCGAGCATTAATATACTGGTTAGCGCAAAGGCTAAAGGCTGCTCTACTGGCTGTTTCGGTCGACTAGAGACAGTATGATGACAGCGTTGGCATGACAAGCTAGTACCACTATGAATATAAGTGTCAGAGAGTAGAGAATCACATTCTTCGCAAGCTGTTTCGATTTTTTTGATTGGTCTTTCCTTCATCGCGCGCTGTGATTGGTTCTAGTTGTTGATTAGACACAGTATATACCCAAGCAACTTAAATAAGCGAGATTCAACATCAGTGCAGGGTGCTTAGCATAAGATGAATAGCCGTACTCGTGCTCATAGCGCCGATAGCGCCGAGCCCAGCTTATTAAATAAATGATATTGTTTTCTTTGATAGTGAAATGTTATGTATGATAGTTACTTAGGATAGCTTGATTGGAGGGAGGTAAATGACAGAGCAAAAAGCGAGACTACGTACGCGATTAAAGCATGTTAACAATCAAGACTTACTTAATACAGGCTTTTGGATCACCAATGTTTGCATGATAGTCGCGACTATTATTGGCGTTTTTTTAGCATCAAATGAGGGCTTTCGCCAAGCGATGACATTTGATGATATTAATACGACAGAAGCGAATTATTATCTACGCCGTTCAATGTTACTGGAATTAGAAGATAATTTGGTTTTGGTGCAGCAGCGGGTTGATATTTTGCAGCAAGCCCAATACAAGCGATATGATCCCAGTCGAGATGATTTAACCCTCGATCACTATGTTTGGAAGAGTATGCAATACTCGGCAAATACCATGGAAGTGCCTTCGCATTTATTAGCTGGCGTACGACGGTATTATCGCCAAATAGAGCGTATTTGGCGTAAGATGGCGGCGCATCAATTGAGTACGCAACAAGGTCTAGAGCAAGTCATCGCGGCCAACAATGAGGTTGAGCAACATTTAATCCCTGGTATACGCGCTGATTTGAAACAACTAAAGCAAGATTTAGCTGATTATAAGGTTCAGGTTAAGTAGTTCTCATTCCGCTTAAAATATGAATTACAAAGATATGCGAAACAGTTGGAAATAGGAATTGGTAGTGAAAAAATATATTTCCATTATTGGATTGATAAGCTTAATGCTCAGTTATTCGGTGTTTGCCTACGATGCAGAAATCACGTTTGGCGTGAGTCATGATCCTGTTTCATTAGATATTCACGAAAGCTTATCTGAAGATATCGTTCAGTTTTCTCATTTAGTCTTTGATCCGCTCATTCGGCGTAATCAAAAACTGCAGTATGTGCCTCGTTTGGCAGAGAAATGGCGGCGAATTGATCCCTTAACTGTGCGCTTTACATTAAGGTCTAACGTTAAGTTTCATTCAGGTAACCCACTTACTAGCCACGATGTGAAGTGGACCTTAGTGCGTTTAAAAAGCAGTGCTGATTACAAAGGATTATTTGAGCGAGTCGATCATATTAAAATTATTGATGGACTCACTTTTGATTTGATCACAAAAACGCCCTATCCCTTAGTTAATCAACTTGCCAGTTATTTGTTTGTGCTTGATTCCGATTTTTATACCGGTGTTGATGAAAATGGCTTTGATAAGAGCCGAATTGTGAAACAAGGAAATACCTTCGCTGCCACTCATGTATCGGGAACAGGACCTTACCAAGTAGCGCTGCGAGAAAAAGGGATGCAACTTAGATTAGTCCGGTTTCAGGATTATTGGGACCATGAATCATTAGGGAACATAACTAAGTTAACCTTGATCCCGATTAGAGAGCCGGCTACGCGACTTGCAGCCTTACTTTCGGGTGATGTTGACATGATTAGCCCTGTAGCACCAAAGGAGTATATCAGTCTATTAGAGCAACCTAGGTTTACCGCGTTAACTTGGCCTGGAACGACCTTAATTTCTTTACAGTTGAATCAATCGCAAAATGCAGCGTTAAAAGATCGGCGCGTCCGTCAAGCCATTATTTATGCCATTAACAACCAAGGTATCGCCGAACAGCTGATGCAAGGTTTCGCCACATCCGCTTCCCAGCAAAGCCCACCTGGCTATGTAGGCCATAACCCTTATCTCAGTGTACGTTATGACTTAGCCAAAGCACGTCAGTTGATGAAACAAGCTGGTTATGAAAAAGGTCTAAATCTCGCCATGATTGCACCGCAAGGGCGCTATATAAATGATGTAAAAGTCGCGCAGGCTGTGGTGGCAATGCTGCAAAAAATTAATATTAAGGTAACCCTAAACACTTTCCCCATTAATGAGTATTGGCCGGAGTTTGATCGCTGTAATGCCGATATTTTAATGATAGGTTGGCAGTCCGATACCAGAGATAGCGCCAACTTCAGTGAATACCTAACCATGACTCGAAACATTGATACGGGGCGGGGGCAATACAACTGTGGCCATTATTCAAATCCTAAAGTAGATGAGTATGTAATAAAGGCCAACCGTGAAATTGATCCTATGCTAAGGGGACAGCTATTGCGTGAAGTTGAACTCATGCTTTATGAAGATGCCGCATTTGTGCCGTTACATTGGGAAAGGCTAGGTTGGGCAGCAAAGAAAAATATTCGCTTAAAGGATGTGGTTAATCCTGATAACACGCCGTATCTCGGCGATATACAAGTGGATGAGTTTGAAAACCCACCTTCTTTGCCTTTACTGCGATCGAGAAGACAATAAAAAGCCCATTGATTTCAATGGGCTAATCTATGGCAGAGCAAATAAGGCTAAACTAAAGTGTGTGATTTGCCATTAACGAAATTTAAAATACGCGCTAATATCCCTGCGCTATCTAGGCCTAGTTGCTGATAAATTTGCGCTTGAGTGCCTTGCTCAACAAAATAATCAGGAATCCCTAAGTTAAGTACAGGCTTAAGAATTTGCTGTTGTGCCAAGAAAGTAAGCACTGCACTGCCAGATCCGCCTAAAATTGCATTTTCTTCTAAGGTGACAAGGTAGTCATGCTGCGCAGCTAATTCAGTGATTAGCTCTTTATCAAGGGGCTTAACAAAACGCATATCCACTAATGTGGCATCAAGCTCTTCCGCCACACTAATGGCTGAATTGAGTAAAGTACCAAAACATAATATTGCGACTTTTTTACCTTGGCGTTTCACCACCCCTTTGCCTAGGGCTAGGGCCTTCATTTCTAACGTTGCTGTCACGCCAGAGCCACTGCCTCTCGGGTAACGAACCATTGCCGGTTGGTTTAGTTGATAACCGGTGTAAAGCATTTGGCGGCATTCATTCTCGTCACTTGGCGTCATCACTACCATATTGGGAATGGTTTGAATAAAGCTGATGTCAAACGCGCCTTGGTGAGTGGGGCCATCGGCGCCAACGATGCCGGCGCGATCGACAGCAAACAGCACTGGCAAGTTTTGGATAGCAACATCGTGGATCACTTGATCGTAAGCGCGTTGCAAGAAGCTGGAGTAAATAGCGACCACCGGTTTTAAGCCTGCAATAGCGAGGCCAGCCGCTAGGGTTGTCGCATGTTGTTCGGCAATGGCGACATCAAAATATTGCTCTGGAAAACGTTTAGAAAACGCGACCATGCCTGAGCCTTCACGCATCGCTGGGGTAATTCCCATTAATTTGTCATCTTGGGCTGCCATGTCACATAGCCAATCACCAAAAATATGCGAAAAGGTCGGGAGGGCTCCTTTGCTTTTTGGTAATTGGCTTTGGCTAAGGTCAAACTTAGGCACCGCATGGTAACCAATAGGATCTTGTTCCGCTGGGGCGTAACCTTTGCCTTTTTTAGTCATGATATGAAGAAATTGTGGCCCTTTTAAATTGCGCATATTACGCAGGGTTTCCACTAAGCCATTCACATCGTGACCATCAATCGGACCAATGTAATTAAAGCCAAATTCTTCAAATAAGGTGCCCGGCACCACCATGCCTTTAAGGTGCTCTTCAGCGCGTCTTGCTAATTCTTTTATTGGAGGCAGGCCTGAAAGTACTTTTTTACCACCTTCGCGAATGCTGGTGTAAAGCTCACCTGATAATAGCTGTGCGAGATGATTGTTTAATGCGCCCACGTTTTCAGAAATGGACATCTCGTTATCATTTAAGATTACTAGCATATCGTTGTGCAGTGCACCGGCATGATTTAATGCCTCAAATGCCATTCCCGCAGTGAGCGCGCCATCACCAATCACAGAGACAACGCGGCGACCTTTGCCTTCTTTTTCGGCAGCAATGGCAAGGCCTGTTGCTGCGCCAATTGAGGTGGAAGAGTGACCGACACTTAATACGTCATATTCACTTTCTTCACGCCAAGGGAAAGGATGCAAGCCTTTATACTGACGAATGGTATGTAGCTTATCGCGACGACCCGTTAGTATTTTATGGGGGTAGGCTTGATGGCCTACATCCCAAATTAGGTGGTCAAATGGCGTGTTGTAAACGTAATGCAAGGCGACAGTCAGTTCAACCACCCCTAAACCAGACGCAAAGTGGCCACTGCTTTTACTGATTGAGCTCAGTAAAAATTGGCGTAATTCATCGCACAGATCAACTAACTTATCTTTGTGCAATAAGCGTAAGTCTTCTGGGTAATTGGCCATGGCCAATGTTGGGTAATGTTTCAAATCCAGGCTCATAAATGCTTATTTATTTCGTTCAATAATGTAATGCGCGAACAGCTCTAGTAATTCGGTATTGTAATCTAACTTGGCCAAGGCTTGTAGCGACTCTTGGTAAAGAGCTTGGGCTTTTTCTTTTGCGCCGGCTAACCCAAGCAAAGCTGGGTAGGTAGATTTGTTCAGAGCTTGATCTGAGCCTTGTGGCTTGCCTAATGTTTGGGTGTCACTGGTAATGTCTAAAATGTCATCTTGTACTTGAAACGCTAGACCGATGGCTTGAGCAAATTGGTCTAATAAAGCTAGCTCTTGTTGTGTGACATCGGCGTAACTCAGCGCGCCTAACGTGACCGCCGCGCGAATTAATGCACCTGTTTTACCGCTGTGTATACGCTCTAATGCCGCTAAGTCAATTTTCTTGTTTTCTGCTTCCAGATCAAGGGCTTGACCTCCACACATACCACTTAAGCCAGAGGCGTTAGCCAGTACTCTCACCATCGCTAATTGCTGCGCGGGAGTAAAGTTCTCATCGACTTCGGCAATTAATTCAAATGCTAAGGTTTGCAGGGCATCTCCGGCTAAAATAGCGGTGGCTTCATCAAACGCGATATGGCACGTGGGTTGGCCGCGGCGTAACTCATCGTCATCCATGGCAGGTAAATCGTCATGAATAAGAGAGTAGGCATGGATACATTCAATGGCTGCGGCGAGTTTGTCGAGCTTTTCGGGGGCGATATTAAAAATGTTACCCGTGGCATAAACCAAAAAAGGCCGAATGCGTTTGCCACCCTGCATGGTGCCGTAGACCATCGCTTGCTGAAGTGTTTCACTAAGCACTTCACGTTGCTCAAGGGCTCGGGCTAAGCTTGTGTCAACACGGGCTCTATAGCTTGAATTATATTGTTCGAGCAGGTTCATGAATTAGGCATCTTCCTGAAAGGGAGCAAGTGTTTGCTCACCGTCTTGATCAAGTAATATCTGCACTTGCTGCTCGGCTGACTGTAGCTTAGTTGAACTTATACGCGCCAAAGTTATGCCGCGTTCAAATTGTTTTAATGCATCTTCGAGTGCGAGTTCACCTAATTCTAATTTCTTTACTATCAGCTCCAGTTCACCCAGTGACTCTTCAAAGCTCATGTTTTCAGGTTTTTTTGCGGCCATTGTCTATTCTCCCAATTCGCGCCAAGATTACCTGTGAGACTGTGATGGGTCAAATAAGCTGACTATAAATATTTAACAAATGTTGCCGATACCATATAAGTTACAATTGCCAGTTTCTTTAACTTGCTGTTAATTGGCTGATATACGAAAATGAGATAAACAGGCTCAAGTCGAAACGGCATTTTGTTTTGCTTTAAAAATTGAGGGTATAAAGCGTGGATTTAGCAACTCTGATCGGCATCATAGGTGCATTTGTGTTTGTTGTCATGGCGATGTTGATGGGCGGTGAGCTCTCAACCTTTATTGACGTTCCCTCTATTTTAATTGTATTTGTTGGCTCAATGTTTGTGGTATTGATGAAGTACAATTTAGGACAATTTTTAGGCGCGGCTAAGATAGGCATGAAAGCCTTTATGTTCAAGCTAGAAAAGCCAGAAGATTTGATCACCAAATCAGTAGAAATGGCAGATGCCGCGCGTAAAGGTGGTTTTTTAGCATTAGAAGAAGCAGAAATATCCAATGCTTTTATGCAAAAAGGTATCGATATGCTGGTAGACGGGCACGACGCCGACGTAGTGCGTGCTACTCTAGAGAAAGACATTTCCCTCACTTCCGAACGGCATTTAATGGGCGCGGGTATCTTTAAGAGCATTGGTGATGTTGCGCCCGCGATGGGTATGATAGGTACCTTAATTGGTCTGGTTGCCATGCTGTCTAACATGGATGATCCAAAATCCATCGGCCCTTCGATGGCTGTTGCGCTGCTAACAACTCTGTATGGTGCCATACTTTCTAACATGGTGGCCTTGCCTATGAGCGAGAAATTAGTATTACGCGCCGAAGAAGAAAAGCTCAACCGCGTGTTGATCATGGATGCAGTATTAGGTATTCAAGATGGCCAGAATCCACGGGTTATTGAAGGTTTATTGAAAAACTATCTGGCAGAATCTAAACGAGAAGTAAGCACCACCGAGTAGAGGAGGCGATAATGGAAGAACCTTGTAAATGTCCTCCTGAGGGACTACCCGCTTGGATGGGCACTTTTGCCGACTTAATGTCACTGCTTATGTGTTTCTTTGTGTTGCTGCTGGCATTTTCTGAAATGGACGTGCTCAAGTTCAAGCAAATTGCTGGTTCGATGAAGTATGCTTTTGGGGTGCAAAATTTGCTTGAAGTGAAAGATATTCCGAAAGGGACATCTGTAATAGCACAAGAGTTCAGCCCTGGCCGACCTGAGCCAACGCCAATTGAAACCATCATGCAACAAACCATTGATATGACCCAAGCTAAGTTAGACTTTCAAGATGGTGAAGCGGCAGAAGTCGGTGGTCAAAAACAAGATGAAGGTGATAAAGACGGTGGCATGACCGCGTCACAAGCCATTCAAAGCCAAATGGAAGCGCAACAGCAAGCGGCACAAAATCAACTGGCGAAAACCATAGCACAAAAGATGAAAGATCAAATTGAAGATGGCGCTATTGAAATTGAAGCCCTCGGGCAGCAACTGATTATTCGGGTTCGTGAAAAAGGCGCATTTCCGTCTGGATCGGCTTTTTTACAGCCTAAATTTCGTCCTGTGATCACGCGAGTAGCGGAAATTTTAAAAGATGTCCCTGGCGAAATTACGGTATCTGGACATACTGACGATGAAGCCATCAAGTCTGAGCTTTATCGCTCTAACTGGGACTTGTCAACACAGCGCGCGGTATCGGTTGCCCATGAAATGATCAAGGTAAAAGGTTTTGATCAACAGCGTTTAATGGTGGTGGGTTATGCCGATACTAAGCCTCTTTACGACAATACCGATCAATCTAATCGTCGTAAAAACCGCCGCGTTGAAATTTCAGTGATGCAAGGTAAAGCACAAGAGTCAGACGAAATAAACGTCACGCAATAAGTCTCCATTACCCCGCCCTGTAAGTGGCAAACTTGCAGGGCAAAAAACCACCACTTTAAGTCCTCACATTCTCAGGGTATAATCCGCACCCTAATTTTTACCCTAAGTGAAGCCGATGAAATTTGTCGTTAAGTTTTTCCCTGAAATCCTGATGAAGAGCAGGTCTGTTCGTAAGCGTTTTTGCAAAATGTTACAGGGCAACATCCGTAATGTATTAAGACGCTATGACGATGACGTGAAAGTCATTTTAGAGTGGGATCATATCATCGTTAAAACGGTCAACGACACTGACAAAAATCGCGCCAAGCTGATTGAACTGTTGTCGAGCACGCCGGGGGTGGCGTTCTTTTTAGAAGTGCAGCAATCGCCATTTGAAGATTTACATGATATTTACGAACAAGTACTGCCGTTAGTTGCGGATAAACTAGCGGGTAAAACTTTTTGTGTACGCGTGAAACGTCGCGGTAAACATGACTTTAGTTCAACAGAAGTTGAACGTTATGTTGGCGGTGGTCTAAACCAACACACTGACGCAGTTGGTGTGCAATTAAGAAAGCCTGATGTCACAGTGCAACTTGAAATTGACCATCAAGATTTATTCATTGTTAAGCAGCGCCATGAAGGACTCGGCGGTTTCCCTATGGGCTCACAAGAAGGTGTCTTGTCGCTGATTTCAGGCGGTTTTGACTCAGGTGTTTCTAGCTACATCATGATGAAACGCGGTATGCGCGTGCATTACTGCTTCTTCAACTTAGGTGGCGCCGCTCATGAAATTGGCGTTAAACAAGTCGCTCATCACTTATGGGATCGCTTTAGTTCATCTCATCGCGTGAAGTTTTTAGCGGTGCCGTTTGAGCCAGTTGTTGCAGAGATCCTTGAAAAGGTCGAAGACGGCCAAATGGGTGTGATCTTAAAGCGTATGATGATGCGCACCGGCGCTAAATTAGCCGAGCGCTTAGCGCTAGATGCCATGGTAACGGGTGAAGCGGTGGGCCAAGTATCGAGTCAAACGTTGCGTAACTTATCGGTGATTGATAAATCGACCGATACCTTAATTTTACGCCCCCTGATTGCGATGGATAAGCAAGATATCATCAACACGGCGCGTCAAATTGGTACGGCAGAGTTTTCAGAGACCATTCCCGAGTATTGCGGCGTGATCTCCAATAAGCCTACCGTGAAAGCGGTAATGAGCAAGATTGAAGAGCAAGAAGCCAAGTTTGATATGGCGCTGATTGATAAAGTGGTGGAAGCCACCATGACGCTGGATATTCGCGATATCGGCGAACAAACCGATGCTGAGATCACTGAGGTGGAAACCACGGCGCAATTTGCGCCAAATGAAGTGGTGTTAGATATCCGCTCTGACGATGAGCGTGAAGACAAGCCGCTAAAAGTTGAAGGCGCCACCGTTGAAAGCATGGTGTTCTTTAAACTGGGTACTCAGTTTGACACCTTAGATCAAAGCAAAACGTATTTGCTTTACTGCGACCGTGGCGTGATGAGTAAACTACAAGCCTTGTACTTAAAAGAAGCCGGCTTTACTAATGTGAAAGTGTATCGCCCTTAGTTTTCGAGCTGAGTGTGAACTAAAAACAAGCAGCCTCGGCTGCTTGTTTTGTTTCTGCCATGTATTTCACGAGCCAATGAATCCGAAGAGGAATGTACTTTGAAGATTGGTATCGTACAAATGCCGATGTCGTGGCAATTAGCCACTAATATGGATTTTATTTGCCAAACCATTGAGGATTTTGCTCATCTCTTTATCGACCGTGATGGGCTTCAGCAAAGCTGAGGTTAACTATTGTTTCTATTAATAATAGTTTTAGCTTAAATCCCGATATAAATTGATGTTTGCTGTGCTAAAATCCTCCGCGTTATGGTGACCAGTTTGGTCATAATATGGGAACACGGTTTAAGCCGTGGCTGCCCCCGCAACTGTAAACGAGTAGTTTTTTGTCTGCGCTGCAATGCCAATTCAGCGAAACCACTGGTCCATGGACTGGGAAGGTCACAAAAAATGATGAGACGTGAGCCAGGAGACCTGCCATAACCTAAACAAAATTCGGGACGGGGTGTGCCCTACAGGAGTGGTATGTTTTTGTTATCTCAACGTGAGTTTAAGGGTGCTTATGCACCTTAAAATTCGCGATCTTAGTTGGTTTGTGGCCAATAAAGCCGTGTTACAGCAGATTAACTTGCAGATAAACCAAGGACAATTTGTTGGCTTAATCGGTCAAAATGGCTCGGGTAAATCGTCGTTACTCAGGTGCGTCTATCGTCAGCATCGGCCTTGCTGTGGCCAAGTGTTATTGGCGGGGCAGGATGTGCATCAGTTGTCAGCCAAGGCGTTCGCGCGGCAAGTGGCGGTGGTGTTGCAAGAGTTTCCAGCGGAGTTTGGTTTTACCGTTGAAGAAGTAGTACGTATGGGCTTAACCGCGCATGTGTCATTGCTCAGTGGCTTTCGCCGTTATCGCCAACAAGTTGATCAAGTATTAGCAACGGTGGGTTTATTGGATTTGCGTGCGGCTAACTTTGATAGCTTGTCGGGCGGTGAAAAGCAGCGCTGTTTATTGGCGCGGGCGCTGATCCAGCAACCTAAGCTGCTGATCTTAGACGAGCCAACCAATCATTTAGATATTCACTATCAATTTCAGCTACTTGATTTAATTAAATCATTAGGCGTTACTGTGCTGTGCAGCTTGCATGATCTTAATATTGCTGCGCGTTACTGTGATTATTTATACCTGCTTAATGACGGCATTATTCAACAGCATGGCAGCCCAGCACAGGTGTTAACCGAACAGCATTTGGCGGAGCAGTTTTTAATGCGCACCCATGTAGATCAGCAAGTGCATCACACTATTCCCCGGATTAACTATTTGTCGGTGATCCCATCATCGAATACTCCATTCAATAACGCATTAAATTAAGGAAAGTGATGAAATCAATTGTGGTGGCTTTAGGTTTGTTAACGGGCGTAGTACAAGCTCATGTTGCTATTGATGTGTGCGGCGAAGTGGTGGAATTTAAGCAAGTGCCGAAACGCGCTATTGCCAATGACATCAATATGCTCAAGATCATGTTGGCATTGGACTTAACCGCCAATATGGCGGGGTATTCTGGCGTATCGGCACACCATAAAATGCCCGATGAGTTGGCGTTAACAGTAAAAGACTTACCTGAGATCGCGCCGAAATATCCGAGCATGGAAAATTTACTTAATGCCGATGCCGATTTTTATTTTGCCGGTTGGAATTACGGCATGGAAGTAGGTGGCGCCGTGACGCCAAGTACGCTAGCTAAATATGATATCCCGACTTATGCGATTAAAGAGTCGTGCGCCCATGTGCAAACGCGCCCTCATATCAGCTTAGAAGATACCTTTTATGACATTGACAGCATAGGCGCTATTTTTAATGTTTCTGGGCGGGCTAAAGTACTCAATGATGGCTTTAAGCAAAGGTTAGCTGAGGTTGAATTACGATTAGCTGGCGTACCAAGTAAATCGGTCTTTGTTTATGACAGTGGCCAAGATAAGCCCTTTACCGCTGGCGCCTTGGCGGTGCCTCACGCGATCATTGCCGCGGCTGGCGGCCATAATGTAATGGCGAACGTTAAGCAAAGTTGGACCCGAGTCAGTTGGGAAGCCGTGGTTGAAACCGACCCAGAGCATATAGTGATCATTGATTACGGTCAGCCTAGCGCTGCGGAAAAAATTGCATTTTTAAAACGTTTTCCTGCCACGCAAGGGGTGAAAGCAGTAGTGAATGATAGTTTTACTATTTTAAGTTACGCCGCTGCCACGCCGGGCATTGAAAACATTGATGCGGTTGAGCAGTTGGCGAAAGACTTATATCCGCAGCGATTTAAGTAATGAAACCATGTTGACTCAAATAACACGTACAACGGCGCTGCTGATTGGCCTGAGTCTCGTTTTAATCTGCTCGGCGTTAGTCTCAATCACCTTGGGCGCGGCTAGCTTATCTCTTGCTGAAGTGAGCAGCATCTTAGGGCATAAGTTACTGCCAAGTTGGGCGCAGGTGACAGAGACGAGCGAGGGGATCAGCAAAGCCAAACAAGCGATTATTTGGGATATACGGTTACCGCGAATTTTACTCGCGGTATTGGTGGGCGCAGGGCTGGCGTTAGTCGGCACTTGCTTGCAAGCCATTACCCGCAACTCAATGGCTGATCCTTACTTGTTTGGCGCCTCGGCAGGAGGCTCGCTGGGCGCGGTGATTGTTATTTTACATGTCGGCCTGTTCATTGGCCCTTATAGCTTGCCGTTAGCGGCTTTTATTGGCGCTCTTTGCTCTATGTTATTGGTGGTGTTTATTGCCCAGCAAGGGCATGGCTTATCGCAACAAAAATTGCTGCTGACGGGGGTAGCAGTGCATTTTATCTTGATGTCACTGACTAACTTTTTAATTTTTGCTGGCGAACAAAAAGCCGCCGGCTCAGCGATGTTTTGGATGCTTGGCGGCTTAGGCATGGCGCAATGGTCGCATTTGGTCTTTCCTGCTGTGGTGTTGGGTTTGGCATTGCTGTTGATGATGCTACGGTCTGGGCGCTTAAATGCCATGATGGCGGGGGATGAAACGGCGGCTACTTTAGGTATCAATGTTAATCGCATGCGAATGGCGGTGCTGGTGGTCTCAGCCTTGGTCACGGGGGTAATGGTGGCGTTTAGTGGCGCGATTGGTTTTATTGGTTTAATGGTGCCGCATTTAACGCGAATGCTGGTGGGGGCGGATAACCGCAAAGTGCTGCCTGTTAGCGCGTTACTCGGCGCGCTGCTATTGGTGTGGGCAGATGCAGGCGCACGAGTGCTGATTGCGCCGCAAGATTTACCTGTGGGCATTATCACCGCGATGCTGGGTGGTAGCTTCTTTATTTATTTAATGGCAAGAAAGTAACTTACTCAACAGCTCCTAAATTGAAATTAAATGGCCTAGATGGTTTTGATTTTAAATTGATGGTAGCTTGTTAGGCCGTTTAGCTAACTTGCGAATATCACCATGAAAAAATTACATATCGCCCTTTCAACCAATCAAATTGCAGCCACTATTGCTGACTATTCTGTTCGTCTTGGCGCGGCGCCTTGCTCATATATTGAAAATGAATATGCCTTATGGCGCACCGAATCGTTAAATCTATCGGTGCGCCAAGATCCTTCTTGTCCGCCTGGAGAGCTGCGCCATTTAGGCTGGGAAGATGCTAGCGCCACTGAATTTAGCGAAGAGTTAGACGTGAACGGCATAAAATGGGAGCGCTTTAATGCCCAGCAGCAAGCGGATGAAATTAATGAAATTTGGCCGCAAGCGGATTATCGACCTGAAAATTAATCTATTACTCGACTCGATTTTTTTAGCGAAAACTATCAATACTGAAGCTTATAGTTGGGCTTATTTGTATCTTAGTGTGGCTGCTAGCCTTTTGGGCCGGTTATACCCATGAGCAGCATGCCCCTTTGATAAGAGTGATTATCTACTTGTTTGCGATGGGGATGTTGGTCTCTGGGGGATATCTAGCGGGTTATGTGGATTATCGCTATTTAGATCAGCAAAAGCAGCAGCTGATCCGCACAAAAGGTTTGTGGCTGGCGCGCTGGTATTCGTATTACCCGTTTGCTGATATAAAAGCGGTGGATGTGCGAATGGCGTCAGCAATCGTACATAAAGACGACAGTTTACAATCTAACTCAGCCCGCGTTTCGTATTCGGCGGTGATTAAATTAAAGGGCGATGAGGTTTATTTTACTGGCTCGAGTGACAAGTAGGAAACCATCCAACATGCGCAGCAACTGGCAGAAAGTATCGGCAAGCCAGTGCGCATTAAAACCCATGGCCGAACTAAAAATCGCTCAAAGACTACGAAGTGAGCATGGCTCGGATGGGCTTATTATTGCTACTTATCCTTGCTTTGATGGCGGGAACCTATGCCCTGAATATGGTTGATATTAAAACTTACTGAGTCTGAATGCAGCCTAGCAGCTGCGTTTTTCCGATATGACTAGCACTGACAGGTTGTCCTTAAATCGGTTCTGCCTCAAAGTGAGTTAACGTAAATACCCTAAGGTCGGTTTTGAGCGATTAAGAGACGTTCACATCATTTGTCGTTATTTAATTAACCTCAGTTCTGTTTAAGTCTAATACAGTAAAATAAAGTATGTTTTACAGCAAAATTTCGTTTTCAGGGATGAAAACGCAAAGCTTATAGGGATATATTCACAGCGTTTTTGCAGAAAAACATACTATATTCGCTTATCCAAGATTCGGGTTAATAGTTACTATAAAGCGGATAATCAGCTAACTAATTCCTGCAAAAGAATCAGTCGTTATCGTTAAAAATTGGAATAGTTAAGTTATCACAGATATATAAAATAAATGAATACATTTCCCCTGACTCTGAGGCGTCGGGGGAAGGAATAAACCAGACTGCTTACTTGCTCGCTGTCGTAGCTGGTAACTTAGTAGAAATCAGTCCAGCTAAAGCAACAAAAGCAAAGGAAATGGCTAGGCAAGCCGCCAATCCGTAAAGTTGGAAAACCCAGCCTGACAGCATCGTACCAATCAAACGTCCCATTGCATTAGCCATGTAGTAAAAGCCTACATCTAACGAAACCCCATCGGCATCAGCCATGCTAACAATCAAGTAACTGTGCAGTGATGAGTTAATGGCGAACAGTACGCCAAATATCATTAAGCCGGTAATGAGTACCGTTTTAACTTCCCAGCTAAAATATAATGATAAGGCGATACCTAATGTCACTGATGCCAACAAACTTGCCCATTTTACGGTTTCTGTTGCCGGAGATAAGTTGTCTTTGAAGTTGATTAACTTAGGAGCCATTGATTGCACAATGCCGTAACCAATCACCCAAAGCGCCAGGAAGCCACCTACAGTCCAATGGTCCCAATTAAATGCTTGCGATAAAAATACAGGCAGTGCGACGACAAACCAGACGTCACGTGCACCAAATAAGAATAATCGTGCAGCCGACAAGATGTTAATTGAGCGACTCTTTGAAAAAATATCGGTAAACTTAGGCTTGTTCTTTGCTTTTCCTAAGTCACTTTTTAAGGCGTAAAGGCTGTAACACCATACAAGTGTTAATACACCTGCCATTAGCAACATTGCACCCTTGAAGGATAACAAAGTTAATAGTAAGCCACCTAAGAAAAAGCCAACGCCTTTTAGGGCATTTTTGGAGCCTGTTAATAGCGCAACCCATTTAAACAGCGTACCTTCTTGTCCTTTGGCAACCAACGCCTTAATCGAGCTTTTCGCGCTCATTTTGTTTAAGTCTTTGGCAATGCCTGAAAGCGCTTGTGCAATCATCACATACACAACGGTTAACCATTCAGCCGGAACAGCTAGCATGAGTAAGGCAATAACCTGAATGGCTAAGCCAATGTTCATGGTTTTATTGAGCCCTAAACGAGCACCTAAGAAGCCGCCAACCAAGTTGGTGACAACGCCAAAGATTTCATAAAACAAGAACAACATCGCAATGCTAAGCGGACTATAGCCTAACGCATGGAAATGAAGCACGACTAACATGCGAAGTGCGCCATCTGTTAAGGTAAATGCCCAGTAGTTACCTGTGACAATAAGGTACTGCTTTATATCGTCTGATAATGATGCCAAGCGCTTCATAGTATTACATTATCCTTTAATTGATAGGCCAACTTTACGAGCAAGCTCAGCCGTTCTGTTGGCGTATCCCCATTCGTTGTCATACCATGTATACAGCTTCACTTGAGTGCCGTTGACCACCATTGTTGAAAGTGCATCGACAATGCTAGATCGTGGGTCAGTTTTATAATCTATTGATACAAGTGGTTTTTCTTCATAGCCAAGAATGCCTTTTAATTCCCCTTCCGCAGCTTCTTTCATCCAAGCATTAATTTCGGCTTCAGTGGTTGAACGCGCAACTTCAAATACACAATCGGTAATTGATGCGTTCGCTAGTGGTACACGTACTGCATGACCATTCAGCTTACCTTTCAACTCTGGGAAAATATGGGTAATAGCTGTTGCAGAGCCAGTGGTGGTTGGAATAAGGCTCATGCCACAGGCTCGCGCTCTACGTAAATCTTTATGCGGAGCATCTAAAATGGTTTGAGTATTGGTAATATCATGGATGGTTGTCATTGAGCCATGTTTGATGCCGATTTTATCCTGTAAAACCTTCACGACTGGAGCTAAGCAGTTGGTTGTGCAAGACGCTGCCGTAACGATGGCGTGTTGCTTAACATCGTACAGATGGTCGTTAACACCCATAACCACATTGAGCACGCCTTCTTCTTTGACTGGTGCAGTGACCACTACTTTCTTAACACCTTGATCTAAATAGGCTTGCAGTAACTCGGTTTTCTTCATCTTGCCTGATGCTTCAATGACTAAATCACATTCAGACCAATCGGTATCGCTAATCGCTTTGTTTTGCGTTACACGAATAGCTTGACCGTCGATTTTCACATTATTTTCATCATGAGTTACATCATGTGACCAGGTGCCATGTACAGAATCATACTTTAACAAATGAGCTAGTGTTTCTGCGTTGCCAGCAGGGTCGTTGATTTGGACAAATTCTACGTCTTGCCAGCCAAAAGCGGCTCTAAGTGTTAATCGCCCCATGCGGCCAAACCCGTTAATACCAATTTTAATTGCCATTTTTAAGCCCCTACTTTTTGAAACGCATTGAAAAAAGAAAGTTGAACTGGATGTGAAAGCGCCTTAGGGCGTACTTTCTGTACTTGGTTAATAATCTCTGTTTTGTCGTAGCCTAGTTCATACATGAGTAGTCCAATAACTAAGCCGGTGCGACCAGAGCCGCCTTTGCAATGGACTGCAACCGTGCCTTGATTGCGCAAAATAGATAGCAAGTCATCAAGGTGACATTTGAACGCCGTTGCAAAATCTTCATTCGGTGCATCGTCATCTAAAATAGGTAACTGAAACCATTTTATGCCTTGTTCGTTACACGCATTGGGAAGTGTTTCTGCTTCGTTTTTCTTCATTTCTGCGTCATACATCAGAGTAACAATCGCTTGTGCACCTGCATTTTTTAATTGCTTTACAGACGTTGTTAAATCAACGTCCTTGGTTCCGGGACATGGTGTAAAGATAAAGCTAGCGCCATTATCAAGTTTGAGCAGATCAAAAGGATGAGTCATGAAGATTGCTCCTGTAGCCATTCTTTGATTTGTGCTGAGTGCGGCATAGAGCCTGAATGGACTAATTGCTCATCAATCACAACTGCGGGTGTGCTCATAACGCCATAGGACATGATTATCTCGGGCGATGTTTCTTTTGACACATTGACAGAGACATTGATTTCACTGGCTATTTTTTCAATCAGTTCTGCGGTTTTTACACATTTAGTGCAGCCGCTACCGAGTACTTTTATTTGTTTCATAAATCACCTCATAAAAAAGAAGAAAATGCGTTAAATAACCACCCAACAAGGGTAAATGACACCAACAACATGGCAAATACCATCGCCAGTAAACGCCATTGCATTACTTGTTTTAGTAAAATAAATTCAGGGAAACTGGCAGCTACCGTACTCATACAGAACGCGAGGGTCGTGCCAATGGGTAAGCCATTGACAATCAGGCTTTCCATCACCGGAATGACGCCGGTGGCATTTGAATACAGTGGAATTCCTACTAGTACCGCCACCGGAACCGACCACCATTGACCATCACCTAAATGCTGTTCAATCCATCCGTCGGGCACAAATCCGTGTAATGCGGCCCCTAAGCCAACGCCGATAATGACCCATTTCCAGACGCGGCCAAATATTTCTAGCGTTTCCGTTTTGGCGAAATCATGACGTTCGACAAAGGTCATTTTTATTGTGTAGGGATTGGTTGGAGTGCTTTTGTGCTGTGCCTGACCTTTTGCCAGTGCCTTTGCCGCAAAGGATTGCAACCAGCGTTCGGCTTTAATGGTGTCTAAAAACAAGCCCCCTAAAATACCCACTGCCATACCAATCACCACATAAAGTAAGGTGAATTTCCAGCCCAGCAAACTCATTAATAGCAGAACGGCCACTTCATTTATCAGTGGGGAAGTGAGCAGAAATGCCATGGTAATACCAACGGGAATACCTGCTGAGGTAAAGCCTAAGAACACAGGAATACTAGAGCATGAACAAAAAGGAGTGATCGCACCGAAGCTGGAGCCTAAGAGGTAACCGATTCCACGATTTTTACCTGCAAGATAATCCCTAACACGTTCGACATTAAGCGATGCACGCAGCAAGGCAATGATATAAATCATGACGAGTAGCAGTGCGAATATCTTGCTGACATCTTCGATAAAAAAGTGTGTCGCATCACCTAATTTCGTATCTGCTGAAAGTGCGAGTAAGGAAAAAGTGACCCAATCGGCAAACAGAGTAAAAATCTCCAACATTAGACTTCTCCAAACCAATGCCGAGTGCGGTTGACAAACCAAACCAAACTTAACATAACGGGAACCTCAACAAGTACGCCAACGACTGTAGCCAGTGCTGCGCCTGAATGTAAGCCGAAAAGGGAGATTGCCACTGCTACCGCTAGTTCAAAGAAGTTTGATGTGCCAATCAAACAGGAGGGGGCAGCAATGTTGTGTTTAAGCTTGAGTTTTACCGCAATAAAGTAGGCAAAAATGAAAATGCCATAAGTTTGAATAACCAGCGGAATCGCGATTAACAAGATATTGAGTGGTTGATCTAAAATGGTGTTCGCTTGAAAGCCAAAAAGTAGTACTACTGTCGCTAACAAGCCAATGACTGAAAAAGGTTTTAGCTTTTCTAATAATGAGATAATTGCAGTTTCATCACGACCTGAGCGGTTTAAACTTCTTCTGCTAAGTACCCCTGCGACTAAGGGTAGAAATACGTATAAGACGACAGAAATAAACAAAGTCCCCCAAGGTACATAAATATCAGTCACTCCCAGCAATAACCCTGCAATTGGGGCAAAGGCAAAAATCATGATGATGTCGTTAACCGAAACTTGAACTAACGTGTAGTTTGCATCGCCTTTAGTTAGTTGTGACCAGACAAATACCATTGCCGTACACGGAGCTACGCCAAGTAAAATCATTCCTGCGATATATTCTTGCGCGGTTTCTGGTGAAACAAAATCGGCAAATAAGCCTTCGAAAAACAGCCAACCTAATGCCGCCATTGAAAACGGTTTGATAAGCCAGTTAATCACTAAGGTTAATACAAGCCCTTGCGGGTTTTTGCCAACCTCTTTAATTGTTGTGAAATCTATTTGAACCATCATGGGGTAGATCATTACCCAGATGAAAATGGCAACGACTATATTGACATGCGCGACTTCCAGCTTTGCTATCGCTTCAAAAATCGGAGGATATATAATGCCTAATGTCACACCTGCGATAATAGATATCGCTACCCAAACAGATAAATAGCGTTCAAAAATGCCCATATTTAATTTCCTTCATCGCAGCAGCTAGCCACTCGGGTCGGCCGATCACCCATAGCATTTAATCGAGTTAACTCTTGTTCGATGAAAATCGGCTCATTAACTACTGTTGATGTGATCATTTGTTTCATCCAAGCAGGTAGTGTTGGATTAATTGAATAAAATACCCATTGCTGGTGTTTTCTGTCAGATAGAATGCCTGACTTTCTGAGTTGTGCGAGATGACGAGACACTTTGGGTTGGCTTTCTTCATCCAGCGCAATCATTAATTCACAAACGCACACTTCTTTTTCCACTGCAATAATTAACAGTGTTTTCAGGCGAATTTCATCAGCTAAGGCTTTGTAAAAAGTAGTAGGTGTAATAGGCGAGGGTTTTTGCTTTTGTTGTATAAGCAAAAACATTTTTATGCGTTCATTGAGCTCTTGTAGCGTTTTTTCAAATGGATTGGCTCCTTTGCGCGACCGAGGCTCAGAAAAATCCCAAGCTAGGCAATTAGTGCCTTTTACTCGGTTGTCGCATTCTATTGCGGCCTTATCACATAGTGTAATGACGAAATCGAAATTGATATTGGAAACTTCATCGAGGTGCTTTGAGTTTAAGCCATCGGTACTTAATCCAAAGTGTTCAATGGCTGACAGAGTTCGATTATCAACACTATGTGGCTCAGTCCCCGCGCTGTAGACTTCGTAGTCACCTTTACCATGATGTTTTAACAATGCTTCGGCCATAATAGATCTGGCTGAATTTTCAGTGCATAAGAATAAAACCTTCATATCACTCTCCATAATTAATTTGTTATATAATTAATTAATTATGCAATTGCAGCAACACATTTTTTGAAACTGAAAGTTATGACTAATCCTTTGTGCCAAGATAACAGTTTCTCTAGCGCATTTTTGTTCAGAACTTTCACAGTTGCATTTTGTGACGAAGAAATGTCTAGGGTCTGTTGATCTTTGCTGGTTGATTTTTGTTCGAGAGGGGACACCTTGTCTAAAAGCGTTTTGAGCAAGGCGAGCAGTGTGTCGCTTAGCATTCTAAGTCAATACTGCCCAACGCTGGGCAAAACGCTTTTAGCCGAATCCGTAGGACAGCGTTTGTTGGGCATTTCTACTGCGTTAGCGTCTTTCGCGTAGTTCACTATGCCACAAAGGTGCTGGCCACAACGAACGTTTTGTATAAATACCCAACAAATCGCTGCAAAATAATCACGAAAGATCAACAGAGACCCTAGGTTGATTATATTTTGTACGTTCATGCGCTGGCCCTGATGAGTTACTACATTTAAACGCTTAATCGCTGTACTTGTTGATATACCTGCTGGCATTGCGGCAGTTTGAGCTGATGTTGCGCAGCGCATTGTAGTAAATAACCTAATATTGCGTCATTTTCGCTGCGGCGGCCATGGTGAATATCTCGATTCATTGATGAGTAATTATCCGCTGTGGCCTGCGCTACTTGCCGTACTTGTTGTAATAATTCCTCAGCGTTAAATAGCCATCCTTGCCGTGTCGCAACGTGACAAAACTCCTGACAAATTTGTGCCAACATGGGTTGAAATTGCGGCTGTAATAGCGCGCCATTTTTAACTTGATGAATGGCAGTTAACGGATTGATGGCGCAGTTTATTGCCAGCTTTAACCAGAGTTTTTGCGTGATGTTATCGCTCCAATTGGCGCTCGGCAGGGCGTGATTTAGCTGCGCCGCAATGACTTGACCAAGTGCTTTATCTTTCTCGTTACCGCCGATGATGGTATAGCCTGTGCCAGTATGAGTCACGCTAAAAGGCGCGGTGAGTAGTGCGCCGTGGGTGGTGGTGGCGCTGAAAATGGTTTGTTCTGGCAATAGCTTGGTTAATGGCTCAAGGGTGCCCATGCCGTTGTGCATCAGTACTAAGCTAGTGGTGCTGGGCAAGGAGTCAGTGAGGGCGGTGATGGCTGGTAACACTTGAAAGGCTTTTAGGCATATTAATAGCACTTGGGTGTCGTCTTGCACTTGAGTGAAGGCATTTAAGCTGCAAGTGTACGTGCTGCCGTCTTGCTTGGTGAGGCAGAGAGGTTGCCTTAGTTGCTGCGTTTTGGTAAGCAAGGTTACCTGTTGCCCTTGTTGGGCAAGGTGACTGGCAAATAAGCTACCGATGGCACCCGCGCCTAAAATTTGCCAATTCATTTATTCACCTTAGCCAGTGGCGCAAAGTAATCAAGCTTAGCTAACCAAGGTTGGATCAGGCGGTAACACACCAGCCCTATTATAATACCTAACATATCCGCGAGAAGGTCAAGGCCACTGGCAAAGCGATTCGGAATCTGTGATTGAACCAGTTCGATTAATGCGCCGAAGCCTGTGAGTAAGCCAAATAACCAGCCAGCATGAAAATTGAAGGCGCAGCGGCCAACTAAAGCAAGACTAGCAAAGGCGGCAAGATGGTTGATTTTATCCATGTTATTAAACTGTATTTGCACCGGGGCCGGTGAAAATGCAAGGTAGCTGATCACGACTAGAAGGCTAACAAAACTGATTTTGGCTGCGGTAGTTAATAACATTGGTGCCTCTTAGGGAAAAGTGACGCTGATAATAGGCATATCTGCGTGAGATCTGGTAAATTATGCCAATTATTTTATCCCATGACCATGACATAGGAATTTAACATGCCTTCATTTGATATTGTTTCAGAAGTAGATGCGGTAGAACTGAGTAACGCTACCGATAATGCAATTCGTGAATTATCGACACGCTTTGACTTTCGTGGCGTAGAAGCAAGCTTTGTTAAGAAAGAGTTAACCGTAAAAATGTCGGCTGAAAACGATTTTCAGTTAAAACAAATGGCTGATATTTTACGTAATAGCCTAGCCAAGCGTAATGTAGACCCGCGGGCAATGGAAATTGGTAAGGGGATCCACTCGGGTAAAACATTCACCCAAGAAGTAACCTTTAAGCAGGGGATTGAAACCCTGATCGCGAAAAAGCTAGTGAAGCTCATCAAAGACAGCAAACTGAAGGTGCAAGTGGCTATTCAAGGTGAGTCTGTGCGCGTGACAGGTAAAAAGCGTGATGATTTACAAGCTGCGATGCGCGTAGCGAAGGAAGCTGATCTAGGTCAACCATTTCAGTTTAACAACTTCCGTGACTAATTCCTGTTACGATTAATTCGTTGTCTAAAAAGCCGCTTAAGTCTTACTTAAGCGGCTTTTTTGTTCCGAGGTTTATCTTTACTTACTCAACGGGTACCGATTGAGCAGGTACCGCTAACCAGTCTTGCGCTTGTTGTGGTTGTTGGCTTTGGCTCCACCATTGCGCTTGCCATAATTGGTCTTTATAACTCACCACGTCGCCAGTTAGGTAAACTAAGTTAGCTTGCCATGCCTGAGGCTCTGCGCTGTTGATGCGCCAACCGTCTTGACGGCTTTTACCCGGAGCTTGGCTGCTGTAGTAAAGAGCTTGATAAAGTGAGCCAAGGTAACTGACTTGGTCATTTTGCGTGTAAGCTGTGCCAGCTTGCCACAGTTCATTCTGCTTAAAGTTGAGGTAAGCAAACTTAGTCGGCTGGTGGAAGCCAAACGACCCCATTGGGCTCCAGGCTAACCATGCATTCGCTTCCCATTGTGGGCTATTAGTACTGTAATCGGCGCGATGGAAGTTAAAACGCCATTGTGATGGATTGCTGCCTTCGTCCTGACCTGAGTAGTTCAATGACGCCAGTGGAATTTTAAGCTCTACTGTCATGCCTTGGTCAACATCGGTGTTATCGTTAAGCGTACCGTTAACCTGAATATCGTATTCAAGGCCTTCAATATCCCAAGGCACGTCATCTTGCCATGGCTCAGGCGAGTTAATCACACTGTCGTAGTAGGTCAACGCGCTAATGCCGATCTCGTAGTAATTTTTGCCTTGGCCGGTTGGGTCGAGAAAAATTTCTAGTGTGTCATCATATTCATAAGTGGGATCATCCTGTTGCCCTAGTGTGGCAGCGATATCATGATCTTGAGAGTTAAAGGCGACATATAAATATTGTTCATCATAGGCGAGTTTGGCCCACGTTTGTTGCTCTGCAACGCTGTTGTCATTGTGGTTAACAAATATTTCACTGGCTGCAATACTTTGCCATACGCTGTCGTCAAGCTTACCGTCTAACACTGGGGCTTGAGTTGTTTTATATGCTGAGTATTGATAAGGCGCTTGCTGTGCGTAAAGTTGTACTGCAGAGGTGGTTGCTAAGGCTGTAATAATCAGTTTCGATAAAAATTTTAGTTTCATTTGCACTTGTCTTCCTGAATAAGTGAGCCTTACTTATATCAGAAAATAGTACTATATGAATATGATTATTATGGTACTTTTAACTGAATCAAAAAAACCGCAATAAGCTGCGGTTTTTGATCTATTACAGAAGTTTTAGTTAATAGTTATACTCAACCAATTCGTCAAAAATAGGGTTGATATCCATAAGCTCTTTACGCAACCTTTGTTCTTCTTTGATTGCTTCGATCTCACGCCAGCGGCGTTTTTCTTTAGTTTTACCACGTTGAGGGGCATCTGAGTTAGGTGCAATGTTAAAGTCAAGCTCGTCCATACCGATTTCCTCTTACTGATTAACATGTTTTTAGTATCACAGGCCTTATCAAAGTAAAATTTAATTGTTTCATTTATGTTAACTGAGTTTGTTTTTTATCAATTTTACATAAATATTTTTGCCGCTGATCTCTAGTTTTATTTAACTAATTGATAGAAGTAATGTTTCTAATTTTTCCTGATCTTGTGCAAAAGCACGTATTCCTTGTGCTAATTTTTCTACGGCCATCGGGTCTTGGTGGAATAGCCAAAGAAACTCGCTTTCACTTAATGGTGCAGGGGCGGGAGTCGTTGTAACATTTGCTTGTAACTGGCGGATCAGCTCACCTTGTTGCTGACTTAACTGCTCTAACAAATCTGGGCCTATTGTCAGTTTGTCACAACCGGCAAGAGCGATAATTTCATCGGTATTTCTAAAACTGGCACCCATCACTATGGTGTTGTAGCCGTGCTGTTTGTAGTAGTGATAGATATTGCTGACCGAGATCACGCCAGGATCATTGTCGCCAGAAAAGTCTTGCTCAGGTTGGTTGGCTTTATGCCAGTCTAATATACGACCAACGAAAGGAGAAATTAGAAAAACACCGGCTTCGGCACAAGCGCGTGCTTGGGCAAAGTTAAATAGTAAAGTGAGGTTACAATTGATACCTTGCTGTTGCAGCTTTTCTGCGGCGCGGATCCCTTGCCAAGTAGCGGCAATTTTAATCAATATACGCGACTTATCTATACCAGCTTGCTGATATAAGCTGATTAATTTTTCGGCTTTTTCGATAGTTTTGGTGCTATCAAATGAGAGTCTGGCATCTACTTCGGTAGACACTTTACCTGGAATAACGGCTAAAATTTCAGCGCCAATTTTCACTGCCAATCGATCACTGGCTTCAATTACCTGTTGTTTTGGGTCATCAGTAAGGCTTTTTGCCTCCTCTATCGCACTTTTTATATGATTTTGATACTGAGGCAGCTGAGCAGCTTTTAGTAACAAAGAAGGATTCGTGGTCGCGTCTTCGGGTTGGTGTTGTTTAATGGCTTCAAAATCGCCAGTGTCAGCTACGACTGAAGTCATCTTTTTTAGTTGTGTCAGCAGGTTAGTCATGTGTAAACCTTGTTATTGATGAGTTAATTGTTTTTATTTTTCGCATATTTGTCATCAATTCACAATCAAAAATGCAATATTAATTTTATCAAATCCTTATTACTTCCTTTGGCTTATTTGCCTCGATATCTTGAATTATTCAGCCATCCTCTCGAACTAACTTGGATGTATGGTGCGGTTTTGTGGTTTAATTTTAGAGTTAATTTAATGTTTAAGGTTTATTTTTGGTTTATATAACTAAATAGAAAGTATTTCGAGGATGTAAATGCTAGATATAGTCAACAGTATCGGTGGCCTGTTATGGGGCTACATTTTAATTGCCGTATTGGTCGGCACCGGCATCTATTTCACGGTGCGGCTCAGATTTATTCAATTTGGTCATTTCGGCCATATGTTTTCGGTGTTAAAGAATAGCCGAAAGTCAGATAGCTCAGGCATATCACCGTTTCAAGCACTAGCGACGAGCCTAGCAGCCCGCGTTGGAGTGGGTAACATGGGCGGTGTCGCTGTGGCTATTTACTTAGGTGGGGCGGGTGCTGTTTTTTGGATGTGGTTAATTGCATTGATTGGCATGGCGACAAGCTTTGCGGAAAGTTCGTTAGCGCAGCTATATAAAGTTAAAGATGACGACGGCAACTATCGCGGTGGCCCTGCCTATTATATGGAAAAAGGCTTAGGTCAGCGTTGGATGGGCGTGTTGTTTTCTATTTGTTTGATTATTGCCTTTGGGCTGGTATTTAATGCCGTGCAAGCGGGCGCAATCACAGACTCGATGCACACTGCTTTTGGTGTGCCTAAACTGGTGGTTGGCTTAGTGTTAGTGGGCATCTCGGCAGCCATTATTTTTGGCGGCATCCGCACAATAGCCAAGTTCGCTGAGCTAGTGGTTCCCGCAATGGCGCTGATTTACCTCTCAATTGCGGCTTATGTTGTGATCATCAATATCAGTGAAATTCCGGCAATGTTTGTGCATATCTTTGAGTCAGCGTTTGGCTTGCAAGAAGCCGGAGCGGGAGCGTTAGGCGCGGCCATAATGAATGGCGTAAAACGTGGCATGTTCTCTAATGAAGCGGGCATGGGTAGTGCACCCAATGCGGCTGCGAGTGCATCGCCTTATCCGCCACACCCAGCGTCGCAAGGCTATGTACAAATGTTGGGCGTGTTTATTGATACCATAGTGATTTGTACCGCAACGGCTGCAATTATTATTCTTTCTGGCCAGCTAGAGCCTGGCTCTGGGGTTACTAATATTGAGCTGACGCAATTAGCATTAACCTCGCAAGTGGGTGAATGGGGCGGTATCTTTATTGCCATTGCTATCTTCTTCTTTGCGTTTACGTCGATTGTGGCGAACTACTCTTACGCTGAAACGAACCTTATCTTTCTTGAACATAATCATAAGATGGGTATTAACATCTTTCGTTGTGTGGTACTGGTCATGGTGATGTTTGGTGCATTAGCTGAATCGCCATTAGTGTGGGCGATGGCTGATGTTTCGATGGGATTAATGGCACTCATTAACCTTGTGGCCATTTTAATGCTGTCAAATGTGGTGGTTAAGCTAGCGAAGGACTACAACGCGCAGCGGGCGCAAAACAAGCTGCCTACTTTTGATGCCAGTCAATATCCTGAGCTTGAAAAAAATATTGAGCCGGGCATTTGGAATGCAAAAGTGGATTAGCTTACGTAACGTGTTTTTATCGTGATAAATAGTGTCTAACTGTGCAAAATTGAGCAGTAAGTACAGTGGTTAAGGTCTTTGCTATGTACTCAAAGATATAAAAATGCGATGATTTAGCCACGATCGCGCAGTTAGATTCTTTCTAAAATCTGACTAAAATTAACAGCAGCAAGCATTTCATTTTTCGAAATGCTTTTTGCCTTGTATAGTTAGCCCAGTTTTGCAGAGAAAAATAATATGAAATTAGGTGCTCAGTATGGTGCATTAATGTTAGCAAGTAGTTTGCTATTAGGATGCAGTGCATCATTTAGCCCAGATTTTGACCGCGATGGTGTGGTTAATGGCTTAGATGAATGTTCAGATACAACTTCAGGTAGTGTTGTTGACGCACAAGGTTGCGCTTTACCTAACACGGTACAGACGGAGCAAGATCAGGCTGAAATGCCGCGTTATTTGGCTCCTATTGTGGATACGGTACATATAAAAGTGCGCCAACCTATGCTGCAAGAAGACCCATTTGAACCGATTGTTGAGACCTTAGTTGACATTAGCGACGAATGTGCCCCCTTTGTAGATGTGATTGACTTTAAAGTGGTAGGTCTTAAACCTATTCGTTTTGCTACCAATGAATGGAAACTTGATAAAGCTCTGATTGATCAACTTGACTGTATTGCAGCGGCCACTAATGAAAGTGGTTTAAGCTTAGAAATTCAAGGCAATACTGATACAGTGGGCAGTGCCGCTTACAATAAAGAGTTGTCAGCAAAGCGTGCTAAATCTGCTGTAGAATATTTGGTTTCGAAAGGTGTTGATGCCACTATATTAGAGCCAGTCGCTAATGGTTTTGATAATCCAGTTGCTGACAATGACACGGAAGCACAGCGTAGCCAAAATCGTCGGGTTGACTTTGTGATTAAAAATCAAACCTCGCCAGCGATGCCAAAAACAGCACCAGTAGCAGTTGAATCGACTGATGAGTTGTTTGATGAATTAAGTGACGATGAGGCATCAGGCTGGTAAAACGCAGTTCAGCTTGTACAAAAAAGCCGATGGATTTCTATCGGCTTTTTTGTTTAAAAATATTTTTACTTAAACTTTCAACTCTTTACTCGCCGTATTGTGCTTCAAACCAGCCTTCAATAATTAAGCAGGCTGAAATCCCGTCCACTTTATCTTTAGAGAGGGCTTTACTACCGCCTCGACTAAAAATCTCTGCGCGCGCATCAACCGTGGTTAAGCGCTCGTCTTGAAGGTGTGATGGCTTATTGAAACGGTTGTTGAGCCGGTTGGCAAACTTTTTAGCACCGTAACTCACATCTTGCATGGTGCCATCCATATTAAGGGGCAAACCCACCACAAAAGCATCCGGTTGCCACTGCTTTACTAATTCAGCTATTTCATCCCAATTAGGAATACCATCGCGTGCTTTAAGGGATTTGAGCGGGTTGGCACAACCGGTGATAGATTGGCCTACGGCCACTCCAATACTTTTAGTTCCAAAATCAAAGCCTAGTATTGTTTGTGTCATGGGAAGCCTTATAGGTAAACAGGTTGGTAAAAGCCAAGGGTTGTGTTAATGATAAACTCTATGCATGGCCAGCTTGGCTAGAAAGTTGCCAAACATCAATCCCCAGCGTGTTAGCAGCTTCTTCCCAGCGGCGATGAATTGGTGTATCAAATATGATTTTGCTGTTGGCTGGGACGATAAGCCAGCCATTATTGATAATCTCTTGCTCTAATTGCCCTGCTTCCCAACCGGCGTAACCCAAAGCCATTAAAAACTGTTTTGGCTCATTATCAGTGCCGAGTGTTTGCAAAATGTCTTTTGATGTAGTGACCATGATGTCGTCTGACATTTTCAAACTACTGGAAAATCCTTCAATAGGTGAGTGGATCACAAAGCCGCGATCGACTGCGACTGGGCCGCCTTGCATGACTGGCTTAGCTAAAGATTTTTGGTGTGCGGGATCTGGAACTATCTCAAGCTGATCCAGTAGCTCGCCTAGCTTAAGATTAATGGCCAGATTAACGACTAGCCCCATGGCACCTTCTTCATTATGGTCGCATAAATACACCACCGAGCGCTCAAAATACGGGCCTTCTAGGTTCGGCATCGCAATTAAAAAGTGATTTTTTAAACTTTGCATCTCCAGCATAAAATATTCTTCGTTTAGCAAGGTGTTAGAAATAAGTATGGTAGATAGCCCTAAAATAATAAGGGCTAACAATGAAAGAGTTTACTAAATTAGCGGCCTAAACGTACTTCAATGGCGTCCATTAACATGCCGGTTATAGACACATCAAAGGTGCTTTCAATTTCTTGAATACAGGTTGGGCTGGTTACATTTATTTCGGTCAGTTTATCACCGATAACATCTAAGCCAACGAATATTAAGCCTTTTTCTTTTAGTTTTGGACCAATGGTACGAGCTATTGCCCAGTCACTCTCGGTGAGAGGACGCGCTTCACCGCGACCGCCTGCTGCTAAATTACCACGTGTTTCGCCTTTCGCTGGGATGCGCGCAAGGCAATAAGGCACGGGTTCGCCATCAACCACTAATATACGTTTGTCACCGTCGCTAATTTGCGAGATAAACCCTTGAGCCATACAATAGTTTTGACCGTGATTAGTTAAGGTTTCGATGATCACGGCTAGGTTAGGATCATTCGGTTTAACTCGGAATATGGAAGCGCCGCCCATGCCATCAAGGGGCTTTAAGATGATGTCTTGATGTTTGGCGTAGAATGCCCGGATTTTAGCAGCATCACTACTGACTAAGGTTTCTGGCGTAAATTCACTAAACCATGAGGTAAATAACTTTTCGTTAGCATCTCGAAGGCTTTGTGGTTTATTAACGATAAGACAGCCTTCGTCCTCAGCGCGCTCTAAAATGTAAGTGGCGTAGATATATTCGGTATCAAAGGGTGGATCTTTGCGCATTAAAATGACATCAAGATCGGATAAGGCGATGGTTTCTTGCTCGGCGAGTTCAAACCAGTTTTTCGGATCTCGTTGAACTTTAAGTTGTTTCGTTGTGGCAAAGGCGCGGCCATTGTCTAAATATAAATCAGACATTTCTAGATAATAAAGTTCATAGCCTCGTTGCTGCGCTTCGAGTAGCATCGCAAAGCTAGAGTCTTTATGAATTTTTATGTCGGTGATGGGATCCATCACGATGCCGAGTTTTATGGTCATAACTTATCCTAAATCGCCAAAGCGACATTGTAATGCAGTAATTGCCGTCAGAGCGGCGGTTTCAGTGCGTAAAATTCTTGGCCCGAGCAAGGTTTCGATAAATCCGGCTTGCTCGCTTAAATTCACTTCATCGTCGGTGAATCCCCCTTCAGGACCGATTAATAAACGAATTTGTCTCACCTTGGGCTCTGGCAAGGTATTAATGCGATAGCTAGCTCTTGGGTGTAGAGTTAATTTAACGGCTTCGTCTTGTTGGTTGATCCAATCATTAAAGGCGATAGGTTGATGGATTGCCGGAACGCGATTTCGGCCTGATTGTTCACAGGCAGCAATGGCTATTTTTTGCCATTGCTGACGTTTTTTTTCTAACCTCTCACCACTCAGCTTGACGCCACAACGTTCGCTGAAAATAGGGGTGATGGCTGCCACGCCGAGTTCAACCGATTTTTGAATCACAAAATCCATGCGATCGCCGCGTGAGATAGCTTGGCCAAGGTGAATGTTAAGTGGGCTTTCGTTGGCCGTTGTTTGACATTCAATAATTTCAACTTGTACGTGCTTTTTGCTGCTCTGCACGATATTGGCTAAATATTGATTTTCATCCTCACCATTAAATAGCCAAATTTGATCGCCCACATTTAAACGTAATACCCGGCCGACATGATTTGCGGCGTCATCGTTCAAGTCTAACTGTGCGTTTAGGCTCAGCGCTTGCGGCTCATATATTCTAGGTACACGCATTTATTTATTCTCAATCTGTTGTTGCTGAAAGCCATGCCGACTATTGCGTAAAAGTGGCATTTGCACATGCATTGGTTACGTAAGGGTTATTATTCCCTTGCTGTTTGGCAATCAGTCTATCACGTTGGCACTCCCAAGCTGTAACGGGATATAGTTTGTCCCATGCTTGGTAAAGCTGCTTTTGTTGACGTGAAATTCGCACGCCATATTGATCTTGCATATAAAAGTAGATGCGGGCGATAGCACCTTTTTGCAAGTCTGGAGGGGTCGCTTTTTTGTTTTTAAAATCGATAACCATCTGGCATTGACCGTATTGAAACGGTTGTTGCCGTGATTCTGCAAATTGATAGTTGGAGCGATCACCGTTTACCTCGCCAATCGCAGGCACTAAATTATGCATGTCACCTTCCATTAACTTAAAGGTGTTGTCATTTTTGGTGCAGTTTTTACGACCGCCATTTTGCCAGCATTGGCGTTGATGGCCCATTTCCCATGCTGGCATTACGTGCTCCCACTCAATGCGAGCGGCACGTGTTTTTTGTTTACGTACTTGGTAGCCGCAAGAATGGTGATCCGGTATGAGCTTTTTACCTTGTTGGTTAATGTCACAGCCGCAGTAAAAACTAATGGGATGCTGTTGATAGATAATGCTGATGGCTTTTTTGGCTTGGCGAAAGGATTTTATTTCTGCTGAGCTAGGTAAGCTGATGAATAAAAGTAATAAAGTAATACAAAGGCGCATGGTCGAACATCGTTGGTTAAAATTGCGCTAAGAGTATCATGCTTGAAAAATAACAAAACACAGGCCTTTCTAATAATAAAAAGCATTATTACAGATTAATATTTAACCTTAGTTTGTTAGGGTTAAGGGGCTGTAATGGCTTTTTACATGCGGTGCATAGATAGATCGTGCCCTTACTGGCTTTGTTATGACGACGAATACTGAGTTGATGTTGTTGACACTGGCATTGATAGGCGAAAGTTTTGCCTTGCACTGAACTGATATCAAACTGGTGAGTTCGTTCTGGTGAGCGCTGCATTACCTTGTTCATCATCATTTGCCATTCCAGTCCGTGCGGTGCAGTGCGACCATGAATTTGATAAACCAGTAAGTGGGCCACTTCGTGTGGTACTACATCGGTAAGAAAAGCCTGTTGGTTTTCTTGATACAGGATGGGGTGAAACTTTAATAAGTTCTTTTGTAGGTGTGCAGTACCTGCAATTTTGCCGCGCTGGGTAAACAGTACGCTGGGACGAGGAAAGGCGCGATCAAAAAAGCACTCGGCTTGTTGATAACAGGCTTCCACCTGCTGCTCGAGTGCTTTTTTTTGGCTAGTGGTTAACACTTTAAAAGATGGAAGTGTTTACTTTAGGCCTGCTGCATCGCGTAATTGCTCTGCTTTATCGGTTTTTTCCCATGGGAATTCATCACGACCAAAGTGACCGTAAGCCGCTGTTGCTTGGTAAATTGGGCGCTCTAAATCTAGCATTTTTAAAATGCCATATGGGCGTAAATCGAAGTTATCACGCACTAGCTGTGTCAGTTTGTCTTCATCAATTTTAGCGGTGCCAAAGCTTTCAACGCTGATAGATGTCGGCTCTGCCACACCGATAGCGTAAGACACTTGAATTTCACAACGATCGGCTAAGCCTGCTGCCACGATATTTTTCGCCACGTAACGACCAGCGTAGGCTGCGCTGCGGTCAACTTTAGATGGATCTTTACCTGAGAATGCACCGCCACCGTGACGTGCCATGCCACCGTAGGTATCTACGATGATTTTACGACCAGTTAAACCACAATCACCTACTGGGCCTCCGATAACAAAACGGCCCGTTGGGTTAATGTGAAATTGCGTGTCTTTATTTAACCACTGAGCGGGTAATACCGGCTTGATAATTTCTTCCATTACCGCTTCTCGTAAATCTGCGGTAGTCACACAGTCTTTATGTTGCGTTGAAAGTACCACTGCGTCGATACCGGTAATAATGCCGTTATCGTATTGAAAAGTGACTTGTGATTTTGCATCGGGACGTAGCCAATCTAGCTTACCGCTTTTACGTACCTCGGCTTGTTTTTTCACAAGGCGGTGCGCATAAGTAATCGCTGCAGGCATTAACACGTCGGTTTCGTTTGACGCGTAACCGAACATTAGGCCTTGGTCACCCGCGCCTTGATCTTCTGGGCGGCTGCGGTCAACACCTTGATTAATGTCAGGCGATTGCTTACCAATTGTGTTCAATACCGCACAAGAGTCAGCATCAAAGCCCATGTCTGAGCTGGTATAACCAATTTCACGTACTGTTTTACGCGTAATTTCTTCAATATCAACCCACGCAGAGGTGGTGACTTCGCCACCAACCATCACCATACCGGTTTTAACATAAGTTTCACATGCTACACGTGCTTTTGGGTCTTGCTCTAGGATCGCATCTAGCACAGCATCGGAAATTTGGTCTGCAATTTTGTCTGGGTGACCTTCAGATACGGATTCAGAAGTAAATAAATGTCTGGCCATGATACGGTGGCTCCTTTAAATAAATGAAAACTTTTGGATGTATTACCATCTGGACGTCTATTCTATTCATAGTTGAGAATAATTCCAGATTTTTTTCAAGTTCTGATACGTAATTATGAGTCAACAGGATGAAAGTGTCGGTAATCTCTTTGAAAAATGGTGTTATCTAGCGGTTTAATATTAAAAGTTAGCCTAATTAACTATTTTGTAATGTTCTCATTGCCAATTATGGGGGATTTTTGTTTTTAGCTAAAAGACTAGGGCTATTCTTTAAAAGGATATTTTGCCTAGCCAGTAGTAGCTCTATCAGGTTCGTTTGCTTGAGGAGGCGAGTTTGCACTAAATGCGCGGTCACTGAGCCAACTAAACAGGGTAAGGCGAGGTTGAAGTTAGTCGTAGTTTCTACTACCAATAAAGTAGCTGAAATGGGGCTTTTTAGCACCGCACCAAAAAAAGCGGCCATGCCGACCAAAACAAACACTTGCGGAGTCTCATTAGGCAGTAGGTAGGCGAGCCAGTGCCCCGTTAGTGCGCCAAGTAATAAACTTGGGCCTAGGGCTCCCCCTGGAATGGCGGCACCGATAGCGATAGTGCTAATTAAAAAACGCACGATTAGCCAAGTTAATACCAGCTGTGAGCCGATATCGGCATAAAGCAATACTTCCAGCAATTGATTCCCGAGACCAAGGACTTCCGTACCAAACAAACTGGCTAGGGAGGTAACTGATGCAGCTAATAAGAATTTGCCCCAATAAGATAACATCACATTATCTGCTGTTAAGCGGATTAATTTAAGCATTAAGGTGGCAAGCGTACCGCAGACAGCACCCACTACGATGAGTTCAGGGATCAGTGTTAATTGATAGCTAAAGCTTTGGGTGTCGATATGAAACTCAAATGCCCCCAGCTGTCGAGCAATCCAAGCCGAAAAGAACGCGCAAATAGTGACTAAGAAGCAAGTTTGCCAATTAAAACGGCGCACGATGGTTTCTTGCACAAAAAAGATGGCGGTAATAGGTGTGTGAAACAACGCAGCCATGGCACTGGCTGCGCCACAAGCCGTTAATTGTCTTAATCGTGTTTCGTTAAGATGAAAATATTGCCCCAACAAGTTCATACTTGCCGCGCCAACGTGAAGGGCAGGGCCGACTGCACCAACCGCAAAGCCTGAGACCAAGGCTATTATCGCTGCGACATATTGAAACACCGCATTGCCCAACTGAAACTTACCATCGCCAAAATGATACCCCATCACGACTACCGGTAAGCCTGATTTGGCGTAGCGGTTGAAATAACGGAAAAGTAAGGCTAGGAATATGGCGCCAATAAAAGGGATGGCGAGATACAGCCAAGAGTATTGCAAGATAAAACTAATCAGTTCAATTTTTGACAGGTGGCTAAAGATGAGGATTAAACCGACACAGAGCATGCTACCTATGATGGTAATTAATAATGTGCGTTTTATCCCGATGCTAGCATTCTGCATTATTACTCTTATTTAACAATCTGATAGGTTCTTTAAAGCGGGTATATTTTAGGCTAAATGATAGTTGATTAATAGGCTTCGCTGACAACAGCATAGGTTAAGAATGTTTGACAGTTTCGTTATTTTGCTAAATTGCTTATTTTTTTTACAAAAGAAGATTGCACTAGCTCAGGCATCTTGGGAGAATACGACCCCTCTATATTGGTTCGAAAATACAGGTCTTACTTTTTCAATCTAAGTAAAGCTTGTTTATCAACCAGAAACCCCAAATCCAAGCAACACTTAGATTAATGCAGGAGATCTCATGCCTTCTCGTAATGAACTAGCAAATGCCATTCGTGCTCTTAGTATGGATGCAGTTCAAAAGGCCAATTCTGGTCACCCTGGCGCCCCTATGGGGATGGCCGACATAGCAGAAGTGCTATGGCGTGACTTTTTAAAGCACAACCCAACTAACCCTAACTGGGCGGATCGTGACCGTTTCGTGTTATCAAATGGCCATGGCTCTATGCTGCTTTATTCTCTATTGCATCTATCAGGTTATGACCTATCTATTGATGATCTGAAGAATTTCCGTCAGCTACACTCAAAAACACCGGGGCACCCAGAATACGGCTATGCACCAGGCGTTGAAACCACGACTGGTCCACTCGGCCAAGGTATCACTAATGCTGTTGGTATGGCTTTAGCGGAAAAAGCACTGGCTGCTCAGTTTAACCGTGATAATTTCGATGTGGTTGACCATTACACTTACGCTTTCATGGGCGACGGTTGTTTAATGGAAGGTATCTCTCATGAAGCTTGTTCACTAGCCGGTACATTAGGTCTAGGCAAGTTGATTGGTTTTTGGGATGACAACGGTATTTCAATCGACGGTGACGTAGAAGGCTGGTTTACTGACGATACGCCGAAGCGTTTCGAAGCTTACGGCTGGCATGTTATTGCAGGTGTTGATGGCCATGATGCAACGGCGATTAAAGCGGCGATCGAAGCGGCTCAAGCTGAAACTAAGCGTCCTACATTAATCTGTTGTAAAACGATTATTGGTTATGGTTCACCAAACAAACAAGGTGGTCACGATTGTCACGGCGCTCCATTAGGCGCAGATGAAATTAAAGCTGCGCGTGAATTCCTAGGTTGGAAGCACGAAGCATTTGATATTCCAGCTGATGTTTATGGTGAATGGGATAACAAAGATTCAGGCACGGCTGCAGAAGCAGCTTGGAATGAAAAATTTGCAGCTTACAAAGCGGCCTACCCTGAGCTAGCTGTTGAATTTGAACGTCGTGTTAACAATCAACTACCTAGTGACTGGGAAGAGAAGTCAACAGCTTACATCGCTGCACTACAGGCTGACCAGCCAAACGTAGCAACACGTAAAGCATCGCAAAACTGTTTAGAAGCATTTGGTGCATTGTTGCCTGAAATCATGGGTGGCTCTGCTGACCTTGCACCTTCTAACCTAACTATGTGGTCGGGTTCAAAAGCGTTAGAAGCAACAGATGCTAGTGGTAACTACATTCATTATGGCGTACGTGAATTTGGTATGTCTGCCATTATGAACGGTATTGCTCTGCACGGTGGTTTTGTGACTTACGGTGCAACATTCCTGATGTTTATGGAATATGCGCGTAACGCGCTGCGTATGGCTGCATTAATGAAGCAACGCGCTATCCACGTTTACACTCATGACTCTATTGGTCTTGGCGAAGATGGCCCAACCCACCAACCGGTTGAGCAAATTGCTAGCTTACGTTTAACTCCTAATATGAGCACTTGGCGCCCATGTGACTCGGTTGAATCTGCTATTGCTTGGAAATACGCGATTGAGCGTGTTGATGGCCCAACTGCATTGATCTTCAGTCGTCAAAACCTTGCGCCACAAGCGCGTGATGCACAGCAACTTGCTGATGCAGCAAAAGGTGGCTACGTATTAGTTGATTGTGATGGCCAAGCGGACATTATCCTGATTGCAACGGGCTCAGAGGTTGAGCTAGCGGTAGCTGCTGCGAAAGAGTTAACGGCTCAAGGTAAAGCGGTTCGTGTGGTATCTATGCCTTGTACTGACGTTTTTGATGCGCAAAGCGCAGCATACAAAGAGTCTGTATTACCATCAGCAGTAACACAACGTGTGGCTGTGGAAGCTGGTATTGCAGATTACTGGTACAAGTACGTTGGTCTGAACGGCAAGATTGTCGGTATGACTACCTTTGGTGAATCAGCTCCTGCTGGCGAACTATTTAAGATGTTTGGCTTCACCGTTGAAAATGTAGTGGAGCAGGCGTTAAGCCTTTAAGCTGCTATTACTAGTTTAATAAAAGGCCGCTTATTATAAGCGGCCTTTTTTATTGTGCTTTCCCTCTCGTTGATGTTTTCTTGCCCTGTAGCGGTAATCATAGCCACTTCATTTTTTGTGCTAGCTAGTGTGATTTCAAAATAATGTGGTAGTATTACTACAGATTTTGCCAATGCTAATTTGTTTATTTTGTCAAAAAATAACGCCAATTAGTGGAATGGTGATATTTAATTCTGCCTATTCAGGTTTTATTAAGCTATAAGTGGTGGGTATGTTGTTTTATTGCGTGTGATATGTTGCTTTCTTCGTGCGTCCTAGAGGTCGACAAAATCAGAATAAATGGCATTTAAACGACAAAAAAGAAAAAAAGTTACAGTTACTGATGTAAATCAAGCTAAATGTAACCAAATTGGTGCCTAATAAAAGGCATTAGTTAGATACAGCTTTTAGAGTTTATAAAGGAAAACAGGCGTTTTCCTGTGTTGATTTTAATTTTCATAACTTACAGTTAGAGGACAGAACATGTCAGTAAAAAAAATGGTTGAACAGGATTTAGCCGGCAAACGTGTTTTTATTCGTCAAGATCTTAATGTGCCAATCAAAGACGGCAAAGTATCATCTGACGCACGTATTCTAGCGTCAATTCCAACCATCAAATTAGCCCTAGAAAAAGGCGCTAAAGTTATGATCACTTCTCACCTAGGCCGTCCTGTTGAAGGTGGTACCGCTGAAGAGAATGCTCCTTTTACCCTACAACCTGTTGTTGATTACCTAAACGAAGCATTAGATGTGCCTGTGCGTTTAGCTACAGATTACCTTAACGGCCTTGAAGTAAATGAAGGCGAAGTGGTTGTTCTTGAAAACGTTCGCTTTAACAAAGGTGAGAAAAAAGATGACGAAGCATTAAGCAAGCAACTTGCTGCGCTATGTGACGTTTATGTAATGGATGCATTTGGTACGGCTCACCGTGCACAAGCGTCGACTCACGGTATTGCAAAATTTGCTGAAGTAGCATGTGCCGGTCCTCTTCTTGCTGCTGAGCTTGAAGCATTAGGCAAGGCAATGGATAAGCCCGCACGTCCAATGATTGCGATTGTGGGTGGCTCTAAAGTGTCAACTAAACTAACAGTGCTTGAATCCCTTTCTAAAATTGCAGACCAACTAGTTGTTGGTGGCGGTATTGCAAACACTTTCATTGCTGCTGAAGGCAAAAATGTTGGCAAGTCTCTATGTGAAGAAGACTTGATCCCTACAGCACAAAAACTAATGAAAGAGTGTGCTATTCCAGTGGCGACAGATGTTGTTGTTGGTACTGAGTTCTCAGAAACAGCAGTAGGCACTATTAAGGCTGCTAGTGATGTTGCTGACGAAGATATGATCTTCGATTTAGGTCCTGACTCAGCAGAAGCACTTGCTAAGGTCATTCGTGAAGCTAAAACAATTCTTTGGAATGGCCCTGTTGGCGTATTTGAATTTGAAAACTTTGCTAACGGTACTAAAGTGATAGCTCAAGCAATTGCTGAGAGCGAAGGTTTTTCTATCGCGGGCGGTGGTGACACACTAGCGGCTATCGATAAGTTTGGTATTAAAGACCAAGTGTCTTACATTTCAACTGGTGGCGGTGCTTTCCTTGAGTTTGTTGAAGGTAAAGTACTTCCAGCTGTCGCGATGCTTGAGTCGCGTGCGTAATTAAATAGAACGGGGGCTCATGCCCCCGTTTTTTATGGCGTGCTTTTGTGTATAATGTGCGCCGAAAATCTTTTATTCAGTGTGACAGATAAATAGGATTATATTCATGTCTAAGATCTTTGATTTTGTAAAACCAGGTGTTATCTCTGGCGACGACGTACAAAAAGTATTCGAAATCGCTAAAGCAAACAAATTCGCTCTTCCTGCGGTTAACGTAGTTAACACTGACTCAATCAACGGTGTATTAGAAGCCGCTGCTAAGGTTAAAGCGCCAGTTGTAGTTCAGTTTTCTAATGGCGGTGCTGGTTTCTTCGCTGGTAAAGGCGTGAAACTTGAAGGTCAAGGCGCACAGATTCTGGGTGCAGTAGCGGGTGCTAAATACGTTCACGCAGTTGCTGCCTCTTACGGCGTACCTGTTATTCTTCATACTGACCACGCTGCTAAAAAACTACTACCATGGATCGACGGTCTATTAGATGCGGGTGAAGAGTTCTTCGCACAAACTGGTAAGCCACTTTTCTCTTCACACATGATCGACCTATCTGAAGAATCACTAGAAGAAAACATCGAAATCTGTGCTAAATACCTAGCGCGTATGGCTAAGATGAACATGACACTAGAAATCGAACTAGGCTGTACTGGTGGTGAAGAAGACGGCGTAGACAACTCTGATATGGATGAGTCTGAGCTATACACTAAACCAGAAGATGTTGCATATGCATACGAGAAACTAAGCGCAGTTAGCCCACGTTTCACTATCGCTGCTTCTTTCGGTAACGTACACGGTGTATACAAGCCAGGTAACGTTAAACTAACGCCGACTATCCTACGTGATTCTCAAGCTTACTGTGCTGAGAAATTCGGTATTGCGCCAAATGCACTTAACTTTGTATTCCACGGTGGTTCTGGTTCAACTGAAGCAGAAATCCAAGAGTCAATCGGCTACGGTGTTATCAAAATGAACATCGATACCGATACGCAATGGGCAACTTGGGATGGCATTCGTCAATACGAAGCGGCTAACCGTGAATACCTACAAGGTCAAATCGGTAACCCAACGGGTCCTGACGCACCTAACAAGAAATACTACGATCCTCGCGTTTGGTTACGTGCTGGTCAATCTTCTATGGTTACTCGTCTTGAGAAAGCATTCTCTGACCTAAACGCAATCGACGTTTTATAATTTAAACTGTCATTAAATTGCAAAAGCCAGTCTTAATGACTGGCTTTTTTGCTTTTAAAGCTAAATTCACTCTCTTTCCTGCCTATACACCACCTGCTATTATGCCCATAATATATGTGACATGTAGCATAATTACCTTAATACTTACTCTACATAAGTGAGACTGACTCAGGTTATTGACCGTGTATGTTTTATCTGTTTTGGATATGTTATAGACTCCTGAGTATTAGTGTTATTCATACTATAGTACGTAAAAATATTGATACCTACAAAGGAATAGTAAGGCGGCCATGGATTGGGTCCAAAGCGTTGGATAGCCTGAATGGAATACCGAGGGAAAACTATGGTTTCGTTATCTGTTAAGTCAGTTTCTGTTGTTAGTGCTGTAAATGGAAAGGTTTTTTTAGTTAATAGTGATGGCTCTAAAACCTTATTGAAGCTTGGTGATAAAGTCCAACCCGGTCAGGTCATAGAAGCAACGAATTTTGATGCTTTTGACTTAGAGCCAGTTGACGACCCTGAGGTGTTCCAAGCCGCAACAGTGAGTGATGGCGATAGCAATATACCGAGCGCTGTTGAAAGCGAAATTGCCGCGCTTCAGCAAGCCCTATTGGCTGGTGCAGATCCAACCCAGCTCGATGATTTTGAAGCGCCAGCTGCAGGTGAAGAGGCCGCTACAGGCTCTAGTATCAGCGGTGGCTCAGGTATTTCTAGAACAGGTGAGCAATTACTATCTGGCGCAGGCTATGATACAGATGGCATTGATTTTCCCGTTCCAGAAAGCGTTGATTCAGTTGATCCCATCCCAGCTGCAGACATTGTGCCTAGTGTTCCGACTATTCCATCGGTTATCTTAACCTCAGCCGACGCCAGTATCAACTCGCAGAATGTAACTGTTTCTGAAGGAGATTTTGCCGTCTTTTCAGTACTAGTGAGTAATGCAAAAGATTCTTTATTGTCTTTGGTTGTTAAAGATGGCTCAGCATTAAGTATTAGTGATTACAGTGCAGATTTTGAAATTAGTATTGATAATGGGATGACTTGGAATAAATATGCCGATACGCCTATTGCGCTAGACGGTAGTTCGGTTGTAATGGTTCGCATTGATACCAAAGATGATGCGATCCGTGAAGTAGCGGAAACGTTCCAAGTTGAAGCCACATTAGTCACCGGTGATAACACCCAAGTTGCGGTAATTGATGGCACTATTTATGACGATGCTGGAGAGGATGCTATCGCACCACCCCCAGCACCTGAGGCAGACGATACGGTATTTGTCAGCTTAGATGGCCCAGTGTCGGTGGCAGAAGGTGAAACAACATCGCCGTATAACATTACACTAAGTCAGGCGATTCCTGCAGGTAAAACAATTACGGTTGAATTTGAATATACGGGAACTGCTGAAGACGGTTCTGATTTTACAGGTGTTACATCGGTTGTATTAACAGGGCCTGCCAGCTCAGGTCAATTCACCCTCACCACTCTTGAAGATGCACTTCCTGAGTCAACAGAAACGATCACGGTTTCGATCAAATCTATTACGGATAATGACGGTGCATTCGAAGCGGTTGTAATCGAGCCAAACCAAGGCTCCGTGACCACAGATATTATTGACAATGACGAGACATCACTTGTTGTTAACGCGGGTCTCAATGCAAATAATATTGATGTATTAGAAGGTGAACAGGCGACTTTCGCGGTTAACGTTGGCAAGGCTGCGGTTGGTAGCGTGTTAACTTTATTACTTGCTGACGGCACGGCAGATGGTTCAGATTATGAAGCCATTTATGAAGTAAGTTTAGATGACGGTCAAACATGGGCTGTGTCAAACGGCCAAGTTGTGTTGACCAATGGTGGTGACCAAACCGTATTGGTGCGCACTCAGACGATTGATGATGCCATCAAAGAGTTGCCTGAAACCTACTCATTGAATGCTGAATTAGTTAGTGGCACAAATACCTTGAGCGCATCGGGTACCGCGACCATTACCGACGACAGTGTGGTGACTCCGCCCACCCTTGTAGACACAGCTACCTTAACCTTAAGTGGTGCTACTAACGTGGTTGAAGGAGAAAGTGCAACCTATACAGTGAGCGTGGATAAAGCGCCAGCCACGAACTTAACCGTACAAGTAATCACAGGGCACATTACCACCGATAACGGTGATGTTATTGCACAAACGCAGAATGTGGTGATCCAAGCCGGAACAACATCAACTAATTTCACCGTGGCCACCTCAGATGATGCCATTGCGGATAGCGGCGAGCAATTCAACGTATCATTGGGTAGCACGACTGGCGGCAGTTACGAGCACCTAGTGAAAGGTAACTCGGTAATCGAAACCACCATTAATGATCAAACGGGTAGCGATAGAGTACCCGGCACAGAAGACACCGCCAGACTAACTTTAAGCGGTGCTACCATTGTGGCTGAGGGGGCGAGTGCTAGCTACACCGTGAGTGTGGATAAAGCGCCTGCGACCGATTTAACCGTCCAAGTGATCACCGGTCACATCACCACTGATAACGGTGATGTGCTAGCACAAATCCAAAATGTGGTAATTAAAGCAGGTAGTACCTCAACGAATTTCTCGATCAATACGACAAACGATGCTATTGCTGAGGGGAGTGAGCAATATAACGTTACCTTAGGTACAACCACTGGCGGTGGCTTTGAGAATTTAGTTAAAGGCAATAGCGCTGTTACGACAGCGATTATTGATAATGATAACACTAGCCTGACAGTGAACCCTAACAATAATGCTAACAACGTTGACGTACTAGAAGGTGATCAAGCAACCTTCACTGTAAACGTGGGTAAAGCAGCGGTAGGCAGTGTGTTAACTTTGTCATTGGCTGACGGCACTGCGGATAGCTCTGACTATGAAGCCACTTTTGATGTGAGTTTAGATGGCGGCCTAACATGGTCGGCATCGAATGGACAAGTAGTGCTAACTAATGGTGGTGATCAAACCGTATTAGTTCGTACACAAACGATTGAAGATACGATCCAAGAAGCACTAGAAACCTATTTATTGAATGCTAAATTAGATAGTGCTTCTGACACATTGCAAGCTTCAGGCACGGCAACTATTACAGATGGCGTAGTAGCGACGATATTAACATTAAGTGGTGCAACGGTTGTAGAAGAAGGCACAAATGCCAGCTACACCGTGAGCGTCGATAAACCGCCATCCACAGACTTAGCCGTACAAGTAATTACTGGCCACATAACCACTGATAACGGTGACGTGACTGCACAAACGCAAGATGTAGTGATCAAAGCGGGCACAACCTCAACGGTTTTCTCTATCAATACGATTGACGACGCTATAACTGAGGGTAATGAGCAATATAGCGTGACTTTAGGTACAACCACTGGTGGTGACTTTGATAACCTCGTTAAAGGTAATAGCGTTGTCATAACAACTATTGTTGATAATGATAATAGTAATACTACCTTAAGTGTTAATCCCAACACGAATGCCAATAATGTTGACGTTATAGAAGGTGAGCAAGCGACTTTCACGGTTAACGTGGGTAAAGCGGCTGTGGGTAGCGTGTTAACCCTGTCATTGGCTGACGGCACGGCGGATAGCAGTGACTATGAAGCCGCTTTTGAAGTGAGTTTAGATGGCGGCCAAACATGGTCGGCATCAAACGGCCAAGTCGTCTTGACTAATGGCGGCGACCAAGAAGTGCTCGTGCGCACGCAAACCACTGATGACATCATCAAAGAATCGCCAGAAACCTATTCACTGAATGCTGAGTTAGCTAGCAGCACCAATATCTTAAACGCAGCGGGTACCGCGACTATTACCGACTACAGTGTGGTAACGCCGCCTACGCCGGAAGACGCCACTTTAACCTTAGGTGGTGCGACGACGGTGGTGGAAGGGGAAAGTGCAACTTATACAATAGCCGTTGATAACGCGCCCGCAACAGACTTAACGGTCCAAGTAATTACTGGCCACATAACCACCGATAACGGTGATGTGATTGCACAAACGCAAGATGTAGTGATCAAAGCAGGCTCCACCTCCACAGACTTTACTGTTGATACTAAAGATGATGAGTTGACTGAAGGTAATGAACTATTTAACGTCACGTTAGGCACCACCACTGGCGGTGGTTTTGAAAACCTCGTTAAAGGCAACAGTGTTGTTACCACCACTATTGCTGATAATGATACTACTAGCCTGATAGTGAACCCGAACACCAATGCCAACAACGTTGACGTTATAGAAGGTGAGCAAGCAACCTTCACGGTTAACGTGGGTAAAGCGGCGGTGGGCAGTGTGTTAACTTTGTCATTGGTTGATGGCACAGCAGATGGCAGCGACTATGAAGCGGCCTTTGAAGTGAGCTTAGATGGCGGTCAAACGTGGAGCGTGTCAAATGGCACGGTGACGCTGACTAATGGCGGAGACCAAGAAGTACTGGTGCGTACGCAAACCATTGATGACGCCATCAAAGAAGCGCCAGAAACCTACTCATTAAATGCAGAATTGGTCAGTGGTGCCGACACCCTCAATGCAACGGGCACTGCGACCATTACCGACGACAGTGCGGTCACACCGCCAACGCCAGAAGATACGAC